>JANLTQ010000283.1:0-12759 GCA_031363005.1 Acidimicrobiia bacterium
ATTTGCAGTTTCTGGACGCGTCCGCGCTGCGATGGGCGGCGTTCTCGCGGCTCTTCGAAGTCCTCGCGGTTCACCTCGACGCCGCCACCCTGGCGGCCTCGAATCCGAGAAGTGCTCTCTACGCGTGGGCCGAGGCATACATCAATTTCGCGCTCGAGAACCCCGCTCGCTACCAGGCGATGTTCGGTGCCGTCGGCGAGCACCTTGTGGGCCGGCCTCCACGGCCTGGCATCGCTGAGGATCAGCAAGCCGAGTTTTCCATGGCCGCCGCTCGAATCACTGGTGACCCAAACCATCGATGCGTACGCAGGGCCGAAAAGATCGGGGTAACAACTCCGAGCTTAATTCCTGACCGCTCGTCCCGGTCGATCGCCGAATTCTCACGTCAACAGCCATACGAAGCGACTGCCGAAGTAGTTCTGGGGCTTACGGAAGGCCGTAGGCCCGCACGAAGCCAAGGGCGTTGGCGACATACACGCGCCCATCGGCGACCTCGACCGGTCCGGCTGCGGCGGCGACATTCGTTACCCACAACGCGGCGCAGACGTGCGTCGTCGCCGAACACTGGTTCCGCCCGGCGGCGTCGAACGCCTCGACCGTGCCGTCCGAAGCCGACGCATACACCAACCCGTTCGCCACCGCAGGTGCCGTTACGTTCGGGCCGACCTGCGCAGTCCACATCCGCGAACACACCTTGGGTGAGCCCGAGCAACCAGCCACGCCGGTGGCGTCGTACGCACGGAGTTGCGAACCAACACTTCGGTACAGCACCCCGTGAGAGATCGCCGGCGGCGCATCCGCACCGACCGACACGGCATCCGTCGACCACAGGGGCGCGCAGATCTTGGGCGTACCTGAACACCCGTTCACACCGGCAGCATCGAACGCTTCGAGCCGACTTCCATTCGCCGTCTGTACCTGAACCACGACGATCCCTTCACCCGCCAGAACGATGGATCCAGATGGACCATCCAGTGGCGCGCTCCACAGCTTCGTCGCCGTGAACCCTTGGGTCCCGTCGAACGCTTGAAGTGTCCCGTTGTTTCCAGCCGGCGTGTAGGTCGCGAACACGGTGGCGTTCGCGAGCGCGGGGCCGGCGATCCGTTCGCCCGGTTGGCTGGCGCCGAGAGTCGCACCCCAGACCGGAGCGCAAATCTGGAAACACGAGAGGGGATAGCCGAGAATGGACGCGCCACCCGACCTCACGTAGTGGAGCGCAGACGGGTCCGTCGCGCCGCCCATCGGCACTGCAATTTGCTCGGTCCAAGCCGGGCGGCAGACCTTTGGTGAACCCGAGCACCCGGAAACACCGTCCGCGTCGTACCCGGCAGACGCGCCGCCGACGGACGGTCCGTACACTGCGCGGCGCTGCACATCGGCGACTCCCGGACCATCCAGGGTCCACTGCGGGAAACAGGTCCGGCTGATATTGATGCAACCGTCGATGCCATCCGAGCTGTACACCGCCATCACCGATGCGGCCACGTAGATGTGACGACGCGCGACGACGAACGTCGGAATCGTCCCGGACGTCAGCGATTGGACCTCAAACTCGTAGCGCAGGGTTGCAACGTTGGCGGAAGAGATTTTCGATTCGAACGGATTCGAGCCGGTGTTCCCAGCATCGAACCGGGTCCGCTCCCAACCACATCCTGCGCCGAGCAGCACGATCGCGCATCCCAGAACGAACAATCTTCGCACCGTGTCATCCATCCGTAGCCCGGGAGACCTCGAAGAAGTCCGATAACCGCTGCAAGCGTACCCCGGACCTCAACTCGTCGTCCGGGGTACTTGGCGACGGACCAGACGACGAAGGCGCCGAGGAAGAGAGTAACGGCTTCCTCCAACATGGCGGACTTCTCGCGGACACGAGCCGATCGCCAACCGGCTCCTAGACCTGTGACCTGCACTTATGTTGGTCGGGCTGCCGTGACTCGAACCCGGGACCTTCGGTCCCCCAGACCGACGCGCTAACCAAGCTGCGCCACAGCCCGTACGAAGGGCGTGAGTCTACGCAGTGCGCTCCCCGGCACCTCCAACCGCTCCACCGTCGCCACTCTTTGTCTGCAGGGTGGTGGTTTCACCCATGCGCAGACAAAAAGTCGCGCCGGGGCGCGGGTGAGGAGGGCACGGGAATCAGCTAACGAGCCAGCCGAGGGCTTGGAAGAGGCGGTAGAGGAGGTAGATCACGATCAGGACCGCGAGGAGTTTCAAGTGCCACGGGACGGGTGGGAGTTCCTCCTCTTCCGCTGCGGCCTTGGCGACCTCCCCCACCTCGACGGCATGACCGCACGTCGGGCACTCCCCCGCCACCGTCACCGTCGACGGTGAAAGGAACCGATCGCAGTCGTCACACCACGGCATGAGCGGCGATCAGACCGGTGGCACACCGTGGCGACGGTGGAAGTCGTCACGAGTCCGAGTACGCGCCAACGCGAACCGTGCGATCAGCTCGTCGCGGAGCGCGTCGGGTTCGACCACCGCGTCGACGACGAGCTCGGCGGCGAGGCGGATCAGGTCAACGTCGGCCTCGTACTCGGCGCGCTTCTCCGAGACAAACGCGGCGCGCTCGTCGGCATCTCCGATGGCTTGGATCTTGTTGAAGTACACCGCGTTCACTGCGGGTTCGGGACCCATCACTGCGATCTGCGCACTCGGCAGCGCGAGGCACGCGTCCGGGTCGAAGGCGGGACCGCACATCGCGTAGAGACCCGCGCCGTAGGCCTTGCGCACGATCACACTGATCTTCGGCACCGTCGCCTCGGCCACCGCGGTGATCATCTTCGCGCCGTGGCGGATGATCCCCTCGCGCTCGACCTTGCTGCCGATCATGAAGCCCGGCACGTCCGCGAGGAAGAGCAGCGGCACGTTGAACGCGTCGCACAACCAGATGAAACGCGCGGCCTTGTCGGAGCTGTCCTTGAACAGCACGCCGCCCAGGTGGAGCGGGTTGTTCGCAACGATGCCGATCGTCTGACCGTCGAGCCGGGCGAACCCGGTGACCAGTTCCTTCGCGAACAGCGGCTTCAACTCGAAGAGCGTGCCTTCGTCGACCAGCGCAGCGATGACCTTCCGGATGTCGTAGGCCCGCCGTTCCTCCAACGGGACGATCGTGCCGATCGGTTTGGCCGACGCGATCGGCGCCGCGGCCGCCACCATCGGCGGATCGCTGCGCCATGAGGTGGGCAGGTAGGAGAGCCAGTGCTTCGCGGCGTCGATGGCTTCGGCGTCGTCGGCCATGAGATTGTCGCCACACCCGCTGACGGTGGCGTGCATGCGCGCGCCACCCATCTCCTCGAGCGACACCTGCTCACCGATCACCTCGGCCGCCATACGCGGCGAGCCGAGATACATCGAGGCGTTGCCCTCCACCATGAACACCGCGTCGCAGAAAGCCGGGATGTACGCGCCGCCCGCGGCCGACGGACCGAACAGGCAACAGATCTGCGGCACTCGCCCGGAGAGCCGCACCTGGTTCGCGAAGATCCGTCCCGCGCCGCGCCGGCCGGGGAACAGCTGGACCTGATCGGTGATGCGCGCACCGGCGGAGTCGACGAGATACACCACGGGCAGCTCGTGCTTGAGCGCGGTCTCGGTCAGCCGCACGATCTTCTCGACGGTGCGCGCGCCCCATGAACCGGCCTTCACGGTCGGGTCGTTCGCCATCACACACACCGGACGGCCATCGATACGACCGGTGCCAGTGACCACGCCGTCGGCGGGAAGGTCATCGGCGAGGGCGTTGGCGAGGAGCGCATCCTCGACGAAGGAACCGTCGTCGAGTAGCCGCGCGATTCGATCACGAACGAACAACTTGTTGGCGGCGGCGAGCTTCCCGCGATCCTTTTCCAGGTTGCCGGCGAGCGCGCGCGCCGTCCGCTTCGCAACTTCTTCTGCGCTCACAATTCAACCGTCCTCGTCCTCGGGCCGGCGCGCATGACTTGGCCCGGGAGTTCGCGGCCGACAATGTCCTGCGCCATCTGCGCGCACGCGATCAACGCGTCCAGGTCAATGCCCGTGTCGATTCCCATGTCTTCGAGCATGTGAACGAGATCCTCCGTAACGATGTTGCCGGTCGCGCCCAGCGCGTACGGACACCCGCCGAGGCCGCCGATCGACGCGTCGAACCGGGTCACCCCGAGCTCGAGTGCAATGACGACGTTCGCGAGGCCGGTCCCCCGAGTGTTGTGGAAGTGGAGACCCACCTCCGACCCAGCGATACCCACGTTCGCCAGTGCATCGAGCAGCGTCTGCACGCGCCGCGGTGTGGCCATGCCGGTGGTGTCACCGAAGCTCAGCCGGTCCGCACCGCCGTCGCGCAGTTGCTGCGCCAGTTCCGCGACCCACGCCTCCGGAAGGTCGCCTTCGTACGGGCAACCGAACGCCGTCGACACGATCGCCTCGACCGGCGTCTCCGCTTCGTGGGCCAGCTCGGTGAGCTCCGCCGCCGCCGCAATCGAATCGGCGACCGACCGCTTCACGTTCTTCTGATTGTGGGTCTCGCTCGCGCTGACCACAACCTCGATCTCGTCGACCGCCGCAGCGAGCGCAAACTCCGCGCCCTTCACGTTGGGAACCAGCGCCCGATACGACACGCCCGGAACTCGGATGATCCCGGCCATGACCTCGCCGGCACCGGCCATGGGAGGAATGGCCGCGGCGGACACAAACGAGACGGCCTCGATCCGACGCAGGCCGGTGTTGCTCAGCGCGTCGATCAGGCGGATTCGGTCCTCGATCGGGACGGTGGCTTCGTTCTGGAGACCGTCCCGGGGCCCGACCTCCCCGATCTCCACCGCCATGGGCCATCCCGACATCCGCGGCAGGCTACCGGTCTGCCGGCACCAACCTTTGCGGCGTGACCGAGATCGTCACCGCGAAGACGGCCGTCGACGGGGATGGGCCCGACCGCGAGGCTGTCGCTACGTGATCGTCAGGCAGCCACAGATCGTGCCTGCGATACCGACCGCCGCGACATTGGCGATCGAGATGATGCGCGGGCCGGTGGGGGCGTTCGCCGCGATCGACACTTTGAGCACCACCTGTCGGCCGTTGGCGCTCGGGGTCACCGAATGCACCGCGATGCCTCCACCCGAGACGGTTGCCGCCATCCCGGGGAAGAACTCGAGGCCGGTGATCGTGACGAGCGCGTTCGTCACCCCACGCGCGAGCGAGGTCGGCACCGTCGACGTGATGACGGGAACGGGGCCGATCCGTGCGAACCCGTCGTGCTGCCCGTTCGTGTCGTCGGCGACCAGATTCGTCGCGCCGCTCGAGAACACGATGGTATGGCCATCGCGGCTGATCCGAGCGCTGTCGGTGAAGTCCGGCGCGGCATTCGCGGTCCGGTTCGCTGCATCGGCGCTGACCCGCTCGGCGTGCCCCGTCGTCAGGTCGCTCAGGAAGAAGCCGAACGATCCCGTCGTCCCTCCTGGGAGCACGTCGTCGGGGGCGCGGAGGAGAGCGAACCGAGCGTCACCGCTCATCGATATGACGCCCGGGTCCGTGGACGCCGAGGTTGGAAGGCCGAAGCTCATGGCGGTTCCGGTCGTGCGGTCGTACCGCAACGGCGGCGTCGGGCAGGTCGGACCGGGTCGCCCACCGCTGAAGGCAAGGTAGCGGCCGTCGTCACTGATGCCGGCGGCCTGCGCGTCCGTGCAGAAGTTCGGCGTGAACGCGTACGGGTTCGCAAGATCCAGCACGATCGGCGTCGGGAAACAGCCCCCGGTTTGGAAACAGCCCGTGTTGGCGAAGACATGCTTGCCGTCACGCGAAAACTGGAACGTGGTGACCTGACTGTTCCCGAGGACTTCGGTGGTGGTGCTCGTCGACAGGTTGCGCAACTCGAGGCGGTTCCGTGGCGGGATCGTGCCTGCGCCGACCTCCATGAGCAGACTGATGCCCGTTCCGTCGAACTCGGCCGCGAACACGCCGCTGCCGACGCCGGTCGGGATCTGGGAACCGTCGGGCATCAGGCTCGCGAGGGTGGTGGTGCCCGCGCTGACATCACGTACGTAGGCATCGCCGAGCGAGTTGTGGTCACCGACCACGAGCTGGCTGTCGGTGATGAACGACACCCGATTCCCGTCGTCGCTCATAGAACCCAAGGTTGCGCCACCGCTCGGGCTTCCGCTCGCGTTCACGTCGATGAGGGTGAGCGCACCGGTTGCGCGGTTCTTGCGGTACACGTGCGCATTGCCGTCAATGATCCCGGGGACGAGATTCGTCGCCCCCGACGAGAACGCTACGTAGCGTCCGTCACCAGAGACCCGCATGGCGGAGGCAGCCGCGTTGCTCTGACCACCCGTCGACGAAGTGCTGAAGCGCTCAACGGTGACGCAGCCAGCAGCGATCACCATCGTCGCGGCCACGCAAGCGAACGTTCGGATCGTCCGCGCCATGAGCGCACCCCCTGTTTGGTCCTGCCCGCGCAGGGTACCGCACAGGCCGCCGCGAGACACGCGGCCTGAGACCGCCGCCGCTTACTCGCCGCGGCGACGGACCCGGATCTTGATGGGTGTGGGGCCGAGCTCGAAGTACTCGCGGATCATGCGCTCGATGTAGCGCAGGTACGTTGCCGGCAAGTTGCGCGTCGCGAACAGCGTGAACGTGGGCGGATCCGCGGCACCCTGAGTGGCGTAGAGGATGCGCGGGCGGTGGCGCTTGTCCAGCGGCGGCGGGTGACGCTGCTGCGCCTCGCGCACGACGCGGTTCAGCGCTGCGGTCGGAATACGCATGTGGTACGCCGTCTCCGCCTCGCGCAGGGCCGGCAACACACTCTTCAGATTTTTCCCGGTGAGGGCCGAGAGCTTGAGCGTCGGCGCGTAGCCGAGAAAGCCCATGCGGTCGGCGACGTCGATCTGGATCTGCTCGCGCTCCTCGGTGGCGATGAGATCCCATTTGTTGAGCACCAACACGATCGCAGTCCCGGCGCCGTCGATGCGCTCGGCCAATCTTTGGTCTTGGTGGGAGACGCCTTCGGTCGCGTCGATGACGAGCAGCGCCGCGTCGGCGAGATCCACTGCGTCCAGCGCGCGCAACACCGAGTAGTACTCGGTGTCCTCGTCCACTCGGCTCTTCCGACGCATGCCGGCGGTGTCGATGAACTTGAGGGTGCCGTCCTCGGACTCGACGATGGTGTCGATCGTGTCTCGGGTGGTGCCGGGCATGTCGTGCACGACACTGCGTTCGTCGCCGACAAGTCGGTTGAACAGCGTGGACTTGCCCACGTTCGGTCGCCCGACGATCGCCACCGAGAACATCCGATCGGCGTCGGCCTCGACCGGTTCGGCCTCCTCCGGCGCCGGTGGCAGCAACTTCACCAGCGCGTCGAGCAAATCGCCACTCCCCCGGCCGTGGATCGCCGACATCGGATGCGGCTCACCGAGCCCGAGCTTCACGAGCGGCCAGATCTCGCGCTCGCGCCGGTCGTCGTCGGCCTTGTTGGCCACGAGCAGCACCGGGCGGTCCGCGCGCTGGAGGATGCGAGCGATCTGCGCGTCTTCGTCGGTCAAGCCGACGGTGACATCGACGACCACCATCACCACATCGGCTTCCCGAATCGCGCGTTCGGCTTGGAGACTCACTTGCTTCGCGAGCGGCTCGTCGGTGGCAATCCAGCCGCCGGTGTCGATGATGCGGAACGAGCGACCGTTCCAATCGGCGACGAGTTCCTTGCGGTCACGGGTGACGCCGGGCTTCTCCTGCACGATGGCTTCGCGACGGCCGACGATCCGGTTGACGATCGTGGACTTGCCCACATTGGGCCGGCCGACGACCGCGACGACGGGGAGCACAGGGCTCATGAGACACCCACGAGTGCCGGCCGGCGATCCAGCGCCCGCACGAGCGAGACGCCGTCGGTCCCGACGACTTCGACCGCACGCGGCAGATCCGCCAGCGTCAGCCCGTCGAGGAAGCGGTTCTCGGAGAGCACGACATCGGGGATCAACACACGCGCATCCCGTGGAATGGCGTCGAGCGCCCGGGTGAGATCCGCCCCCGTGAGCAGTCCGGTGACCGCGATGTTTCCGCCGAAGAACTCGTTGGCGACGGGCATCACCGTCACGTCCACTCCGGCGAGTTCGGTGAACGACTCCTCCATCGGTGCCAGCACCCGGGCGCCGTACTCGCCGGTGAGGATCACGATCGGCGCGTCCATCTCGGGGTCGGCTCGGCCGTGGGACCGAGCGTCGACCAGATCAAGCCCCGGCGTGCGTGGCGCGCGATACCCGCTCGCGGGTGCACCGTCGACCCACGCGAAAAAGCCGGCGCGTGCCCCGATGCCGGCGACCGCGTCACCCGCCACTGCCGCGTCGATCTCGGTCGCGAAGGTCGTGGCCATGCCGATGCCGTTCTCGTGTTGGGCCAGTCCGTCGTACTCATCGAGTGCCGGAAACGGTCGGTCGGCCATGAGGTAGTACTCGTCGGCGGCGAAGATCATGCGGCGGCCGAGGGCCGAGAGGAATCGTTGCTGCCACGCCTCGATGACATCGAGCACCGTCTCCGCCTCGGCGCGGGTGTGCGGGCGCATGTCCGCCTCGGTGGTGTAGTTCGAAACGCCGAGGGGCACCGCGCCGACCGACGCCAGTTGCGGGAAACGATCGAGGATGCCGAGCAGCGTGTCGTCGAGAACGGCGCCGTCGTTGACACCCGGACACACGACGATCTGACCGTGGACTTCGATGCCGGCGTCGAGCAACAGGCCGAGCCACCGCAGACTCGTCGCCCCGCGACGGTTGCGCAGCAGTGCGGTACGCACGTCCGGATCCGTCGCGTGAATCGACACGTAGAGCGGGCCGAGACCTTCGGTGATCACGCGCTCGAGATCCGCTTCGGTGAAGCGAGTGAGTGTGGTGAAGTTCCCGTAGAGGTGCGAGAGGCGGTAGTCGTCGTCCTTGAGGTACAGGCTCTTCCGCATCCCTTTGGGCAGCTGGTAGATGAAACAGAACGGGCAGTGGTTGTCGCACGTGCGCACACGATCGAAGACGGCGCTGTCCAACTCGATCCCGAGCGGCGCGCCGGCCGCCTTCTCGATGGTGACCCGGCGCGCGCCGTCGTCGCCCTTCAGCGTGAGCGCGACATTCGGTTCGTCGACCTGCACCTGATACCGGATGACGTCACGGAGTTCCTCCCCGTTGACGTCGACGAGCTCGTCACCTACCCGCACGCCTGCACCGTCGGCCGGACTTCCGGGCGCGACGGCAACAACACGTGCAAGGGGCATCCGGTGAGTCTAGGACCGCAATTGGCGGGAGTTAGCCTTGGGAAATGGCCGTTCGCAAGGTGCTGCTCGCCGAACCGCGCGGTTTCTGCGCCGGGGTCGAGATGGCGATCAAGGCGCTGGCGTGGATGGTTCGGCTCTTCCCGGCGCCGGTGTACTGCTACCACGAGATCGTGCACAACCGGCTGATCGTGGAGCGATTCGAGAACCTCGGCGTGATCTTTGTCGACGACATTGACGACGTTCCCGAAGGCGCTCCGCTCATGCTGTCGGCCCACGGTTCGGCGCCCGAGATCGTCAGCGCGGCCCAAGCCAAGGATCGCTTCGTGGTCAATGCGGTGTGCCCGCTGGTGACCAAGGTGCACCACGAGGCGAAGGTCCGAGCCGAGAAGGGTTACACGATTCTCTACGTCGGTCATGCGGGTCACGACGAAGCCGTCGGCACCCTTGCGGTTGCGCCCGACTCGATCCGGCTGGTGGAGCACGACCACGATCTGGACGACGCGCTCGCAACCGTCGGCGATCCCACCAAAGTTGCGTTGCTCGCCCAGACCACGTTGGCCCTCCACGATTGGGAAGGCGTCGCCTCCGAGGCGCGTGGCCGCTTCCCGGAGCTGTGGACCGCGACCCGGAACGATCTTTGTTTCGCCACCACCAACCGCCAGTCCGCGCTGACCGCAATCGCTGTCCAGGCCGATGCGGTGGTGGTCATCGGGAGTGCCAACTCGTCCAACACGATCGCGTTGGCGAAAGTTGCGACCGCGGCCGGGTGCCCGAAGGTCTTGCGGGTCGACGGGCCCGAAGAGTTGGACCTTGCCGTGCTCGGCGATGCGGCCGTCGTCGGGGTGACGGCCGGCGCGAGCGCACCCGAGGATGTGGTGCAAGCGGTGATCGCCAAGCTTGCGCCCACCGAGGGACTCGAACTCGTGCATGTCACGGACGAAGACGAGTACTTCCCGCCACCGCGCGAACTCCGCGACCTCATCCCTGCGGACGACCGCACGATTTCCGCGGCTGAAGTACTCGCCACCCTGGTCCGCACCCCCGAGTAGACGTGCTTCCCGTCACCGCGTCGACCTTTCGAATCTTCCTCCACATCCTCGCGGCGACCATCTGGGTGGGCGGCCAGCTCACGCTCGGCGTCGTGATCTCGGTTTTACGACCCGCACCTGATGATCCCAATCCTGAGATCGCACGCGCTCGGATCCGTGCGGTCGCGCAGCGCTTTCAGATCGCCGCCTGGAGCGCCTACGCGGTGTTGCTCGCGACCGGCGTATGGAATCTGCTCGCCGAGCGAGTCGGTGACCAGAGCGGCGACTGGGTCGCGACCCTTTTCGTCAAGCTGGTCTTCGTCGCCGGTTCGGGGCTCGCCGCCGCAGTCCACATCTTCGTGGCCGCACCCCGAGTGCGGGCCGCCACCACGGCCGAAGCGCGCCGGCGCGCCGCCGCCTTCTCGGGCGCTTGCGAAGGCGTCTCGGTGCTATGTGCCGTCGCCGCGCTCTTCCTCGGCGTCGTCCTCGGCGGCTAGTGCACGCCGGCGTCGAGGTTGGCGGCGTCGAAGAGGGACTGGAGCGACTTCATCAGCTCGTCGCTGATCGCCACCAGGTCGCCCCGCTTGCGCGTGCTCGCCCCTGGCGGTGGGTAGATCGGCGCGCCGACCCTCACCGAGACTCGGTGCAGCTTCGGAAGCTTCTTCCCACTCGCCAAGATCGCTTCGCTGCCACCGATCGCGACCGGCACGATCGGGCACCCGAGCTTCACTGCGAGGTACGCGGTGCCGTCGAACAGCGGGGTGATGGTCAACCCGTGGGCTCGCGTTCCTTCGGGGAACACCGCGGCGGGTTCACCGGCTTCGAGCGCGCGCTGCACCGCTTTGGTGGCCGAGCGGGCGCTCGCCGACCCGCGCGTGACGGGGATGCCCCCGAGCGCCAAGAACAACTTCGCGCCGAGCGGGTGCTTGAACAGCTCTTCCTTGGCCATGAACCGGATGCGGCGCCGAGTGATGAACGACGCGAACGGCGTGTCGAAGTACGACCGGTGGCTCGGAGCGACGATGAACACGCCGGAGCTGGGCACCTGCTCGGCACCGGTGATCTTGATGCGGAACAGCATTTTGCTGAGCGCGAGCAAGACTCCTCGGGCAAACCCGTACAACATCACGACGCTCCTTCTGCGGCTCGGTACCGATCCACGATTTCCGCCACGATGGCCTCGGGCGAGCGGCCGGTGGTGTCCACGATCGTTGCGCCGTCGGCGGTCCGCAACGGCGACACCGCCCGGCTGGAATCCGCGGCGTCCCGCTTCGCCATCGACGATTGCACATCCTCGACCGAGACCGCGCGACTCGCGGCAGCTTCGTCCTGTTGACGGCGACGGGCGCGCTCTCCCTCCGACGCGGTGAGGAACACCTTCACGCGCGCCTCGGGGAACACGACCGATCCGATGTCGCGACCTTCCACCACACCGCCGCCGTGGTGGTCCACCCACGCCCGCTGCCGAGCCACCAACGACCGGCGAACCTCGGGGACGGCGGCGATCACGGACACGAGCTTGGTGACCGCCGGACCACGGATCTCGGCCGAGATGTCGGCGCCTCCGAACGTGGTCACGCCGTTCTGCACCGCGATCGACGCGTTCTCGGCCACCGTCCCCACCGCCGCTTCATCGTGGGGGTCCACGCCACTCAGCAACACTCCGTAGGCGACCGCGCGATACATCGCGCCGGTGTCCAGCATCTCCAGCCCCAGGGCCTCGGCCACACCGCGGGCGATGGTGGATTTCCCCGACCCGGACGGGCCGTCGATCGCGACCACCAACTCGCCCGTGGGCGTGGCGCTCATGCGGGGTCCACGATCGCGTCGAGGTCCGCAGCAAACCCCGGGTAGGAAATGGCGGTCACGCCGAAGCCGCGCACCGTCGTCTCACCGCTCGCGGCCAACCCCGCGACCGCGCCGGCCATTGCGATGCGGTGGTCGCCGTGGCTCTTGAGCGACGCGCCCTTCGGCCGACCGCCACGAATCACCAGACCGTCGGGGCGGGCTTCGACCTCGATCCCGAGTTGGGTGAGCTCTTGCTCGACGGTACCGATGCGGTTGCTTTCCTTCACCGCCAATTCGGCGGCGTCATAGATCGTGGTCGTCCCGTCGGCGAACGCGGCGGCGATGGCGAGGACGGGAAGCTCGTCGATGATCGACTCATCGCCGGCGATATCCGTGGCAGTGAGCGGACCGGCGACCACGTGCACGTCCCCGACCGGCTCGCCCACTTCCTCGCCCGTCACCGTGATCTCGATCTGCGCGCCCATCCGGCGCAGCACGTTGACGTACGCGATCCGCGCCGGGTTCAGGCTCACCGACTCGACCACCAGATCCGACTCCGGGACGATGCACGCGGCGACGATGAAGAAGGCCGCGGACGACGGATCGCCCGGAATGGTCAGCTCGAAGGGGATCGGTTCACCGGCACGCACCCGCAGGTGATGGGGACTCACGCGCTCGATGGGCGCGCCCAATGCCGCCAGCATGCGCTCGGTGTGA
>JANLTQ010000372.1:0-2090 GCA_031363005.1 Acidimicrobiia bacterium
CATGGTCTGACGGGTCTGCACTTGCGCCGCGGTCTTTCTATCGCGTGCTGTCCCTGGCTGAGCGAATGTTGTGCGCGCTCGTAATGGACTGGGTGACGAGAATCGAACTCGCGTTCTCAGCTTGGGAATGCGTACGAACGGTTTTCAGCGGACGCTGACGGTCGGTTTCCCCAGGTCGGAGCCCAGCTTCGAAGAGGAGCGAACACCCGCGAACGTCGGCGTCCGCGGGATATCCGCGGGATGGTTTGCGGAGCGGGGTGCGCAGACGTGGTGTCAGGCCGGTTCGCCGGTTGCGATCGCAGCGCCCGTCGTGACGGGGTCGAGGAGCTGGAGTCCCCGGTCCTCGGCGTCGTTCGCGTCCGCGAACGCGTTGGTTCGGTCGAGGCTCTCGCGGGCGACAGCCAGCGTCGACCAGTTGATACGTGCCGTCCAGCGACGGACGCGATCGAGGTAAGTGACGAAGAGGTCAGGATGGTCCTGGCGGCTCAGGCGCCGGAGTGCACGGAGGTAGTCGTTCCGTGAGATGGTCGGGATCACCGCCCGCTGCTCGTCGCCGGCGACGTACTCCGCGTTCATCACGGCTCGCGCCAATCGACCGTTGCCGTCGTCGAAAGGATGGACTTCGGCGACAAGGAATGCAGCGAACGTGCCCCGCTGCGTCGGCGTGGCGAGCGATTCGAGGATCTCGTACCCGCGCCGAAGGGTGCCCTCGACCAGGTCTGGAACCACGAACATCGTGTTGCCTGCTTGGTTCGGGTATCGCTTGAACTCGCCGGGTCGCTTGTCGGGCCTCCCGCCGAGGATGATGCGGTGCCAGGCCCGGAGGAGATCGAGGAATTCGGCACTCGACGCCGTACGGCGACGGAGCTCGACCTCATCGGAGACGAGCTGGAACGTGGCGAGAACGTCGTGGGCATCCTCAGGGCGCGCAGCGGGTATATCGCCTTCGAAGACGATGCGTGCCGCCTCGTCGGGGGTGAACTCCGTACCTTCGATGAAGTTCGAAAAGTAGGCCTCCCAGAATGGCAGCGTCGCGCGTCGGGCGACGTCGGCCGGGAGAGCTGGGTGCGTTGTCACCACCTCGCGCAAGTGGTTGGCGAGCAGTTCAAAGCGAATGACACGGCCTTGGTCGTACGGGACCCCCGCCGCTCGGGCCTTCATCGCGACTGATTCTGAGGTCGCCTCGCGCGTCCCGAGCGCGGCACCGACGATCTCGTTGAGTGCCTCGACTCGGGCCGGCGACGCGCCGAGCGTGCCGGCGAGAGCCTCGGCCGTGTCGCGATATGCGCTCACTCGAGACGCGCCGTCGATAGAACAGAGATGGTCGATCCAGTCCGCCAGCTCGGCGCGCGACAGCGTGGCCGGTGGCCGATCGCTGCGCTTGCGCGTTGGCCGGGTGTTGTCGAGCAGTGCTCGCGGTCGCGAGGCGAGGTGGACGCCGGCCCCAAGGGAGATGTCACCCTCGAGCGCGCCAGGGCCTTTGCGCGACACGACGGTGAGGCCCGCCAGCGCGAGGGTGGCCTCCCGTGACGAGGTGACGAACAGGTAGCCGTCGTGGGGTTGGGCCCAGACGGCTGAGCGGTCGGTCACCACGGCATCGGGGAACCGCCGCCCGACGATTTCCCGCCATGAACGGCGGACGACGTCGCTAGGGTCGGCGGTGTTGTCGGTGGCGTAGATGCCCCGGGCGAGTCGCACGAGTTCCTTGCGGGCGACGCGGTCATGGATCGTCGAATCGGGCAGGTCTTCGGCGAAGACGATCGGGCTATCCATCAGTTCCTCCGGGCTAATCCGGAGAAACTAGCAGATAACTGCGCTGAGCCGAAGGAAACCCCAAATAACGGGACTGAGCCTTGACTCTGTGATCCCTCCGCTTGATCGTGTCGCTCGCCGGCTTCTCAGAAGCAATGGGTCATCGCACGTGAAGCTGCCGGGCTCCCGGACCGTTTCCGATTTCATGACCTCCGCGAACTCGTGGAAGCATCTCGCGGGATCTCGCGGGATCTCGCGGGATCTCGCGTGATAACCGCGGGATGAACGGCCCGGAGGAGGTCGACGAGAGCCCGTCGATCGGTCCGTACCGGCTCTGA
>JANLTQ010000185.1:0-3984 GCA_031363005.1 Acidimicrobiia bacterium
GATGTCGAAGCAGTTGATCCTGGACCTCGTGGGTCGCTTCGTCCGGGATGGCACCGATGGGTTGTCCTTCGCAACGGTGCCGGTGATGGCGAGCCCGACCGACCCGAACCGTCTGGCCCTGAGCGCGCCCGGAACGGACATCTTCGCTGCGATGGCGACGGCCCCGGCACCTCCGGGCACGTCGGCTCGGATCACCGATGAGCCGCCGGCGCTCGGTGCGGCCTGCTGAGGCCGCCGCGAGACGGGACTGGGTACGCTCCAGCGCCCCGCTCCCACACACCGGAGGATCACCGATGGGTGACGCCGTCATCGTTTCGACCGCCCGCACCGCCATCGGCACCGCCCGGAAGGGCACGTTGCTCGACGTGTCCGCCTTCGATCTGGCCAAGTACGCCGTCGGTGAAGCGCTGAGTCGTTCCGGTGTGGACCACGCCGACGTCGACGACCTGCAGATGGGGGAGTCCCTTCAAGGTGGCGGCGACATTGCCAGATACGCAGCGGTAGACCTCGGCCTACTGAACGTTCCCGGGGTTGCGTTGAACCGCCACTGCGCGTCCGGAATGGCCGCAGTTCAAGGTGCGGCGGCGAGCATTCGTGCAGGGATGGACCGCGTGGTGATCGCCGGCGGCTCGGAATCGATCTCGAGCTCACCGGGGTCGATGAAGCGCACGATGGGCACTGACGACATGGCCCCGTGGATGTCGCCGAGTCACCCGGCCACCCCGGACGCGCCGGCGTTCGACATGTCGATCACGGTCGGGTGGAACAGCGCGCAGAAAGCCAACGTGACGCGCGAAGAAATGGATCACTGGGCGTACGAATCGCACCTGCGGGCCGTCGACGCCATCGACACCGGAAAGTTCGAAAAGGAGATCTTCCCGATCGAGGTGACGCGCCGCGATGGCGAGACGGTCACCTTCGCCACCGACGAACACCCGCGTCGCGGGACCACGATGGAGAAGTTGGGAAGTCTCAAGCCGCTGCACCCGGAGATCGACGGGTTCAGCATCACCGCGGGGAACTCCTCGGGTCTGAACGATGCCGCGGCGGCGATGATGATCGTCGACTCGGAATACGCTACGGCGCACGGCCTGACGCCGATGGCAACGATCAAGAGCTGGGCGTCATCCGGTGTTCCGCCCCAGGACACCGGCCTCGGCCCGACGTACGCAATCCCGAAGGCACTCGATCGTGCGGGGCTCGCCATCGGCGACGTGGACCTCTTCGAAATCAACGAGGCGTTCGCGGCGATGTGTGTGGCCAGCACTCGGATCTTGGGCATCGACCACGCGATCACGAACGTGAACGGCAGCGGATGCAGCCTGGGTCACCCAGTGGCGGCGACGGGCGCGCGCATGATCGTCACCCTTGTGAACGAGCTGGCCCGTCGCGGCGGTGGGATCGGAGTTTCGAGCATGTGCGCCGGTGGCGGCATGGGCTCGGCGACGGTGCTGGAGGTCATGCCCGCCTGAGTGCGAATCGCGCGCTCGGTTCAGCAGCCGAGACGGAGTTCCTGGGGGACCGGTGGCGGCGCGTCGCACGCGACGTGACTTGCGCCGTAGCCCCGGACGTCCCAGATTGCACCGACCCGTTCGAGTGCCACCGTCAACGGAGTGACGTCCGTTCCGGGGTTGGGGACGAGGCTGACTGCCGACCAGATTTGGTTCGATATGGCGACCCGACAGTCCGAAAGCGTGTACTTGGCTAGGGGCACCGGTCCGAGATCGCCGCCCTGCACCGCGGCGAAGATCGCGCTGGCACGGGCCCCGCACGATTCGAGCGCAGGCGGCACCGTGGTGACCGCGCTCGGCGCCCGGGTGGTGGAGCTGACGGGTGCGACGGTGGCGGAGGAAGTGCTGGTCGGTGCGGCGGCGATGGAACTCGTCGTTGTTGCCGGGCGGTGCTTGCGCCGGGTCGTGGTGGTGGTGGTGGTGCGCGGCTTGGTCGCGACCTTGGATGATCCCGAGTCACACGCCGTGAGTCCGACGGCGGCGATGAGGGCAAGCGGGACGACGAGACGTACGTGGCGCATGTTCACCAGCATGACCCACGCTCCCACCCGAGGTTCGTCAATCACGGACATGGCCTCCGGTAGGTTCTTGTCATCAACCCCGATCTCGCCCTCGCCCTCGAGCTTGCCGATGCCGCAGATGCCCTCACCATGGCTCGATTTCGCGCCGAGGACCTGCGCATCGACCGGAAGCCGGACACCACCCATGTCACGGAAGCTGATCGCGCGGCGGAGGTGCTCATTCGTGAGGGCATCCAGGAGGCGCGCCCCGGCGATGCGGTGCTCGGCGAGGAGTTCGGGACCGAGGGTGAGGGCCGCCGACGGTGGATCGTCGATCCCATCGACGGCACGGCCAGTTACGTGCGGGGACTTCCGATCTGGGCGACGCTGATCGCGCTCGAAGAGGACGGCGAGTTGACCGTGGGCGTGGTGTCGGCGCCGGCGTTGCACCGGCGCTGGTATGCGGCACGGGGCGAGGGCGCGTACGCGAATGGCGATCGCATCTCCGTGTCGAAGGTCAGTGACCTCGCCGACGCGCAGCTCTGCTACTCAGATCTGGCCTCGTGGACGACGTTCCGATCGAGTGCCCAGCCGATGATCGATCTGCTCCACGCGGTCTGGCGGACGCGCGGCGTCGGTGACTTCTGGCAACACATGCTCGTCGCCGATGGCACCGCCGACATTGCGGTAGAGCCCATCGTGAACCTGTGGGATCTCGCGGCATTGCTCGTCGTGGTGGAGGAAGCGGGCGGGCGCTTTACCAACCTCGACGGCGTTCGGACCGCGGACGGCGGCAGTGCAGTCTCGAGCAACGGACTCCTCCACGACGAGGTCCTGACGGCACTGGCCGAGCCAACGCCGCCCGTTCCATGACCGCCGGACCCGTCACCGCCCGTCCATGACCACCGGGCCCGTCACCGTCGGTATCGACATCGGCACTTCTTCCGTCAAAGCGGTCGCGGCCGACGAAGACGGCAACGTCGTCGCGCAGAGTCGAGTTCCCCACGCCATCGGGATTCCCCAACCGGATCGGTTCGAGCATGACGCGGCGTCGGCGTGGCGCGACGGACCGCGTGCCGCACTCGACGCGCTCGCACTCGAGGACGCGCCGGCGGGCGTCAGTGTCTCCGCGATGGTGCCGTCGGTCGCGGCAGTCGATGGCGCCGGGAATCCGATGACACCGGGGCTTCTCTACGGGGACGCCCGGGGTGTTGCGGCCGACGCCGAGCGAAAGGCGGGGGACGGGGGCAATCCGGCCGAGACCGGCGAGTTCGTGAACTTCCTGCGCTGGGCCGCCCGCACCGCACCCGAAGCTCACGGTTTCTGGCCGGCCACCACGATGGCGAATCACGCGCTGGCCGGCGAAGCGGTCATCGACACGACGACTGCGAGCGTTGGGTACCCCCTTTTCGATTGGCGGCAGTGGGATCCGGCGGTCGCGTCCGACATCGGAATCACCGTCGAGCAACTTCCGCGGCTCGTGCCGACGGGTTGGGCCTGCGGACACGTGGGCGGACCGGACGGTCCGGTGCTCGCGCCGGGGTGTATCGATGTGCTCACTGACCAGATCGTCTCGGGTGTGAACGCCGTCGGCGACGTGCTCGTCCTCATGGGTACGACCCTGATCGTGAACACGGTGACCACGCGTCATGACGAGGTTGCACGGCACTGGGTCATGCCGTTCACGGAACCGGGACTGTTCTTGGCGGGTGGTCCCAGCAATGCCGGCGGGCTGTTCATCAACTGGGCGACTCGCACCTTGGGTGCCGGCGAGGGAGGACCGGCTCCACATCCTGATCGGGTTCCGGTCTGGGCGCCCTACCCGCGCGGTGAGCGCGTCCCACTCCACGATCCCGACCGACGGGCGGTCCTCGCCGATCTCGATCTCACCCACGACGCAGCCGCGGTCCGACGTTCGATCTTCGAGGCATCCGGTTTCGTCGCCCGGCGGATGATCGAAGCCGCCGCCCGCG
>JANLTQ010000406.1:0-6696 GCA_031363005.1 Acidimicrobiia bacterium
GGCCGAGGACGTCGTGGCGCGCAACGACCGTGACCCCCGATGCGCCCTCGACCAATCCGCGTGCGATGGCCGCCGATTCCCTGCGCCGCACCGCTGCGAGTTCGTCGTTCGCGGCCTTCACCTGCGCCAGCAGCTTCTCCACTCGGGCGCTGATCTCTCCGGGCGCAACGTTCAGCTGCGCCGCGACGTCGCTCAGTTGTTGTTCTTCGGTCGCAACCCGGTCCAGGGCCACCGTGCCGGTCACCGCTTCGATCCGGCGCAGGTTGGACCCGATGGAGCCTTCGCTGACGATCTTCACCGGACCGATGAACCCGAGCGCGTGCACGTGGGTTCCGCCGCAGAGCTCGGTGGAAATCGGGCCGGCTTCGAGCACCCGAACGATGTCGCCGTACTTGTCACCGAAGAACGCAATCGCACCCACGCTCTCCGCGTGAGCCTTCGTGGTTTCGTAGTGGCGTACGGGCGCGTCCGAGATGACCTCACGATTCGCGATGGCCTCGATCCGCACCAGATCGTCCGGCGCAACGGCCTCGTGATGGGAGAAGTCGAAACGGAGTCGCTGGTCGTCGACGTGCGAACCCGCCTGCTTCACGTGCGAACCGAGCACCTCACGCAGCGCGGAGTGCAACAGGTGGGTCGCAGTGTGGTTCCGACGGATCGCATCTCGGCGGTCACCGTCGATGGCGAGGGTCACGACGTCCCCTTCCGCGAGTTCGCCGGCGGTGACTCGGATTCGCTGAAGCACCAGGCGCGCCGGAATGGCGTACTGAGTGTCCGTGACCACGGCCGTGGTTCCGGACTCGGTGGAGAGCGCCCCGACATCGCCGACCTGGCCGCCCGATTCTGCATAGAAGGGCGTGCGATCCACGATCACATCGACTGGGCCGCTGGTTGGGTCCGCGAGACCGATGCGCTCGCCGGCCGCGATGATCGCGAGGACACGCGCCCCTTCGGTGGTGTACTCCTCGCGGCCCGTGAAATCGGTATTGCCATGTTCGTCGAGGAGTTCGCGGTACAGCTCGACCGGTGCCGCCGCCGCGCCACCCGCGGCCTTGTGCGCGTCTCGCGCTCGGGAGCGTTGCTCCTCCATCTGGGTGTTGAACCCGTCGACGTCCACGCCACGGCCAGCCTCGGCCGCGATCTCGCGCGTCAGATCCACCGGGAACCCGAGCGTGTCGTGCAAGAAGAACGCGCGCTCACCGGTCACGTCGCCGGCGGCGAGCAGATCGGCGAGCATGTCCTCACCGCGCTGCAACGTGCGGAGGAACCGCTCCTCTTCACGCTGCACGATTGTTCGGACCAGGTCGTGGTGTGCGTCGAGTTCCGGATACGCACTGCGCATCGTTTCGACGGTGGCGTCCACCAAGGCAGGGGTGACGAGCTGACGCGCGCCGAGCCGGTATGCGTGGCGGACCGCGCGCCGGATGATGCGCCGGAGCACGTACCCGCGCGTTTCGTTGCTCGGCACCACGCCGTCGGCAACGAGGAAGGTCATGGTGCGCGCGTGTTCCGCAAGGATGCGGAGCGAGACGTCGTTCTCGTTTCCGGGGAAGGTCCCGTACTTCGTCCCGGTCACGGATTCGGCGGCCGCGATCAGGGGAGCGAAGACGTCGATGTCCCAAATCGACGCCGCGCCTTGGAGCACCGCCAGGTTGCGTTCGAGGCCCGCGCCGGTGTCCACGCTCGGTGCCGGGAGCGGCACGAGCGTTCCATCCGCCTGCGCGTCATACTGCATGAACACGAGGTTCCAGATCTCCACGAAGCGGTCCTCGGCCCCGTGGGCCGGACCGCCGTCGGCCCCGAACTCGGGTCCGAGGTCCCAGAAGATCTCCGAACTCGGCCCACACGGACCGGTGTCACCCATGCGCCAGAAGTTGTCGTCACCGAGGCGTTGGATCCGTTCCATCGGGACGCCGACGCTCTCGTGCCAGATCCGTTCCGCTTCGTCGTCGGAGTCGTGCACGGTGACCCAGAGCCGTTCTGGATCGAGGCCGAGCACGTCGGTATAGAACTCCCACGCGAACGGAATCGCCTCGGCCTTGAAGTAGTCGCCGAAACTGAAGTTGCCGAGCATCTCGAAGAAACTGAAGTGCCGGTTCGTCCGGCCGATGTCGTCGAGGTCGTTGTGCTTGCCCCCGGCCCGGACACATTTCTGACTCGACGTGGCCCGCGGGTACGGCGGCGGCTCCTGCCCGTTGAAGTACGGGACGAACGGCAACATGCCGGCGATCGTGAAGAGCACGCTCTTGTCGTGCGGGATCAGGCTCGCGCTCGGCACGACCGTGTGCCCGCGCGCTGCGAAGAAGTCGAGAAAGGCGCGGCGAAGCTCATCAGCGGTCTGGGGAACCATGGCCGGGGAGGATACCGAACTGGACCCTGTTGCTGGCCGTTCAAAGCCCGAAACCGAAGGTGAGGGACGCAAAGCACGCGGCCTCGAAAGTCTGCGCTCCCGATCCGGGGCCCGAGCGGCCTGCGACGGAGTCGCAAGCGCGGGAAAGGCGCGTCCTTACTTCAGGCCGGCGCGGAGTTCCATTTCGCGGCGGCGCATGGCGGCGCGGCCTTCGACGGCGGCGGCCTTGACCGTATCGACGGTTCCACCGACCCGGTCGCTCAGGCCCTCCGGCGTGTAGCGCCGGGCCGCGTCCTTCACCTTCTTGGTCGCATACCACGATGAACCGAGACCGGCGCCGTACCCGACTGTCATCCAGAAGATTCGCTTCGGAATCATGGCGCCGCCTTCCGTTCACCCGAGCGCATGCGTTGGACCGCAGACTTCGTACCGGCTCCGACGGCGAGCACTTTCACGACCGGGTTGGTAACCGTCTTGGTCACGAGCCGAGACGCGCCATCGATCCGTCCACCGACGCCTTCGGCCGCGGTGAGGAGCGCATCCACCCGGTCGACTTCATGTTCGGCGTCTCGCAACGAATCGCGCATCGCGTCGGTGATGGCCAAGGTCTCGGCCTGCAGACGCTCAACCGTCGTGCGCAGACGGCGCACCGTCGTCACCAACGACAGCAATGCGAACAGGACTCCGCCGAGCATCACGGCGAGCAGGACTGCTCCGGTGGCCGCCAACCACTCAGCTGTCTTCACCGTCCCGATTCTCCTTCGTCGCGTCCGGACTGTGCCCCGAGGGGGCGACGGTCCACGTCGTCACCATTGCCGCTCGGTCGCCAGTAGGTGCGACCTGTGACCTCGGCCGGCCGATACTCCTGTGCGGCCCAACCGTCGGGCTGATCGTGAGGATAGACGTAGCCCTTTCCGTGCCCCAAAGCGCCGGCGCTGCGGTAGCTCGCATCACGCAGATGCATCGGAACATCACCCGCCGGGCGATTGCGCACGTCGTCCAGCGCCTCGATCAGCGCCGCCTTGGCGCCGTTCGATTTCGGTGCGTTGGCGAGATAAATCACTGCGTGCGACAGGTTGTGCATCGCCTCCGGCAGGCCCACGTACTCCACCGCGTGCGCGGCGGCGGTGGCGATCGGAAGCGCATGCGGATCGGCCAATCCCACATCCTCGGACGCGAGGATGACGAGGCGGCGAGCGATGAACCGCGCGTCTTCACCTGCCTCCAACATGCGCGCCAGCCAGTACAACCCGGCGTCGACGTCCGAACCGCGGATGCTCTTGATGAAGGCCGAGATGATGTCGTAGTGCTCATCGTCGCCGTAACGCAGCGCCCGCATCGCGAGCGCGGTTTCCATGTGTTCGATCGTGATCGCGGGCACGCCGGCCTCGGACGCAAGTGCAGCGGCTACATCGAGGCTCGTCAACGTATGGCGCGCGTCGCCTTCGGCCCGGTCCACCAAATGGTCGAGCGCGTCCTGGTCGATCTCGAGATGGGCGCCGCCGAGCCCGCGGTCCTCGTCGCCGAGTGCGCGCATCACCAGCGTCCGCAGATGTTCCTCGCCGACCGCCGAGAGCCGGAACAAGGTGGAACGGCTCAGGAGCGGCGCGGTCAAGGAGAAGTACGGGTTCTCGGTGGTCGCCCCGACCAGGACGATCAGCCCTTCCTCCACGTGCGGGAGGAGCGCGTCCTGCTGGGTCTTGTTGAACCGGTGGATCTCGTCAAGGAACAGGATCGTTCCCTGCCCGCGCTCCCCCAGCCGTTGCCGGGCCCGCTCCGCAACTTCACGCACGTCCTTGACGCCGGCGCTGACCGCCGACAGCGGTTCGAATGCCTTGTTGGTCGCGCCGGCGATGAGCCGGGCGATGGTGGTCTTGCCCGTACCCGGCGGACCCCACAACACCACCGACGTCAACCGGTCTGACTCGATGAGCAGACGCAAAGGACGTCCCGCCCCCAACAACTCGCCTTGCCCCACGACCTCGTCGAGCGATCGGGGCCGCAGTCGGGCGGCCAACGGCGCACGGCTGGTCAGGCGCGCCTCAGCAGCAGCTCCAAAGAGATCGGTCACGACGCCAACCTAGCGAGGCACCCGTCGCACGGGCCGATGGGTCGTAGCTCAGTTCGAGATCACGTCGGGGCGACTGCGCGCGATCCAGAGGAAGATGATCGCGGCGTTGACGAGCCCCATTCCGGCCGTGATCCAGGCATCCGCGACGTGATCCTGCGTGATCGCTGGCAGCGGGAGCAGGAACCAGGGCAACGCAAACGGGATCTGGAACGCGTTGTTGAGCCCGTCGAAGTCGTCGGCCGCCAGCGAGTCCAGTGTGACCACCAGCGCGAGGATCACGCCGACGGACCACGCTCCGGCAACGATCAATGCACGGCGGGTCCGGGTCATGACGAAAGGGTACGGGGCTCTAGACCTCTCGGAGTTCGCAGAGCTGGGCGATCGACCGGGTTGCGTCTCGACCCCGCCTGCCATCGGTAGCGGCTCAGTTTGCGATCAGGGAGGACACGAAGACGATCGACCACGCGGTCATGCCGAGCGTGAAGCTCCATCCCATGATCCGGCAACAGACGATATCGAACTGGAGCGGTGGTTCATCGGACCAGATCCAAAAACGGCGGTACATCTGTGCGGGGCGACAGATCATCAAGATCCCGGCAGCCAGGAACATGGGAGCGATGATGACGGCGAGGACGACGAATGCCGTGTCGTTGCGAACAAACATCGCAGCCATAGGGGATTCAGTCTTCCAGGGGTGCGGGCGCGACAGAACATCCATCGCGAATCGGGGACCTGTCGAGCCGATCGGAGCGCGTCGGCCCGCCACCCGGTTATGGCCCGGCGAAGTCGAAGTCGGAGGGTTCGAGGTCCGGGATCTGGTGTTCGAGGGTGGGACACACTTCGGTGCCGTCATCTCGGAAGACGCGGAAGGTGGTCTGGTCCCAGACGATCTGCCAGTCGGGATGTCGATGCAAGAAATGGTGATGTCGAGAACAGAGCAGGACACCGTTCTCGTAACTGGTCTCACCGCCGTGTTG
The DNA here is from genome assembly GCA_031363005.1 of Acidimicrobiia bacterium. GTDB lineage: Bacteria > Actinomycetota > Acidimicrobiia > IMCC26256 > JAENVU01 > JAENVU01. The sequence continues at coordinate 5,399 of JANLTQ010000406.1, forward strand.
CCAGTACTTCACGTGATGGGCTTCACACCATCCGGGAGGGATCTCACATCCCGGCCATCTGCGCCATATCGGCTCGTCCGCTCGTGCTCCGTCCGTCTGCATCGAGTGGGTCTCGCTCCCTCGCTGCTCGGCTCCGCTGCGCTACGCCTCGGGCCGACGTCGGGAATCCGTCGCGCGTCACTCATCGTGCAATCACACAACAGGGTTTCGATCTCAGAGGGTGGGAGCGTCCCGATGAAGATCCATCCATCTGCCCGAACCGGACAAAAGCTTCACGGTTCAAATGGGCTTGGAACGTCGCCCAATCAATCACGACCGTCGCACTCGGCGACGCCATCACCCCGTCCTGGTCGACGCCCATCGCGACCCTGCACAACCGGGCGAGACCATCGGCGCGGCGTTGCGCCAACGTCCGGTCATCACCCTCGGATGGCCGGTCGGTGAACAGGTCGATGGCGGTGTAGATCGTTTCGCCGTTCAACCCGCCGATATCGGCATCCATCGCGAGACGATCACCGACCATCGACGAGCGCAGGCCATCCCTCTCGGGGGGCAGGCCGCCATCGCGGCGGGCACACCGCTTGAAATGCTGCGCCATCCGCCCCAACGACCACAGATCCTTCTTCAGCGCAGCCGCCAACAGTTCTGACTCGACGGCGGCGAGTTCATCATCGAACCCCGGGACACGCGCCGAACGCATGAGCCGGACCGCACCCGAAGAAATCCGACCATCGCGCCACGCCGCACGCGTCGCCGGGAGGACCTCGCCGAGTTCCCCGGCCGCGATCGCCCCGTGAACATCACCCGTACGCATCCCCGACCGTGCGCGTAACCAGGATGGTGTCGACTCGTAACCGTCCTCACGGCCGACCCCGCGCCGATGACCGGCCAAGGCGAGGTCTGCGAACACGGCCTCTTGGCGGTCCAACTGCTGACGGAACCGCACGATGGTCGACGCGAGCTCGCCGTCTGTGAGTTCACCGGGTTCGAGGTTCATCAGTGCGTCTACCCCGGCCCCCAAGCTGGTGATCGGAGACGCCACCACTTGACCGTTTGTCATATCGCGCACCCCCTCGAACTGGTCGTTTTCCTGCCGTTGATGACCAAATGAGACTACCAGAACTGGCGTTCGAAATCAACCTAAAACTGTAGAAATCTCAGCTTCTTTTCGAAGTAATCTGTTCATCGGGAGGAGCGCTGCGGGCACCGGAGTTCGGCATGGCCGGAAGGTCACGGATCCGCGAACACCCGGCCCGACGAAGTGCTCAGGCGAGGCGCTCGGCGAGGGCCACGATGAT
>JANLTQ010000410.1:0-4729 GCA_031363005.1 Acidimicrobiia bacterium
GGAGCGACATACGGGCAGGTCATCGCCTATGAACCTCGAGTCCTCGCCAGCAACGAAGCCACCCGCCCCTGAAATAGCAAGAGCGGATATGGAGGTGCCCTGGCGGCTGAGAGCCCGCCGCTGACCCGGGGGGTTCAAGGGGGTCCGGCTACAGTGACCGCCGACTCGTGGACCCCTCGGGGACTCGAGATCTTGCACGCCTGGCATCCAATGGTCGCGTCCGGAACCCTCCGGAGGCGCTGACCGGGCGGAAGTTCAACCAGAGGAAAGGAAACCCCGTGGCTGTCGTCACCATGAAACAGCTGCTGGCGGCCGGAGTTCACTTCGGTCACCAGACGCGCCGTTGGAACCCGAAGATGCGTCGTTTCATCTTCGGAGAACGCAATGGCATCTACATCGTCGACCTCGAGCAGACGCTCGATCGCATCGACACCGCCTATCGATTCGTCCGCGGCACCGTCGCCGACGGCGGCACCGTCCTCTTCGTCGGTACGAAGAAGCAGGCGCGTGAGCCGATCCAGGAGATGGCCAACCGCTGCGGCATGCCGTACGTGAACTACCGCTGGCTCGGTGGAATGCTCACCAACTTCCAGACGGTCCACGCCCGCGTATCGAAGCTCCGCGAGATGGAGCGTCAACTCGCCACCGGCGAAGTCGAGCAGATGATCAAGAAGGAAGGCCTCAAGCTCCGGCGTGAGGTCGTCAAGCTCGACCGGAACCTCGGCGGTATCCGCAACCTCGAGAAGCTCCCGAGTGCGATCTTCATCATCGACACCAAGCAGGAGCACATCGCGGTGACTGAGGCGAACCGCCTCGGCATCCCGGTCGTCGCCATCGTGGACACCAACTGCGACCCGGACATCATCCAGTACGTGATTCCGGGCAACGACGACGCGATTCGCTCGTCGAACCTGATGTGCCGGGTGATCGCGGATGCGGTCGATGAAGGCCGTCATCTGGCCCAGAAGAAGGGTGCGCGCCCGGGGACCAAGTCCGAGAAGCAGGCGCCGAAGCCCCTCACCGCGGAAGAGCAGAAGGCGAAGGCCGACGCCCAGGCCGAAGCGCGCAACGCCGCGGCGGCCCAGCAGGCCGCCCGCGAGGCTCGTCTGGCGGAAGCGAAGGCTCAGAAGGCCACCGAGACTGCGGCCGCTCCGGCTGCCGAGGACACCCCGGCACCCGAGGCCGATTCGGCCACCGACGCCACCTCGACGCCAGAGGAGACGTCTGCGGCTGCGGTCGCAGATGAGCCCACAAGTGAGGGCACCAATGGCTGAGGTCACCGCAAAGGATGTCGCGGCGCTCCGCAAGGCCACCGGCGCCGGGATGATGGACTGCAAGCAGGCCCTCGTCGAGTCCGATGGCGACATCGAGGCGGCGAAGGACTGGCTGCGCAAGAAAGGCTTGGCCGGCGCCCCGAAACGCGGAGGCCGCGCTGCGGACCAGGGTGCGGTGGAAGTGGTGGTCGACGGCACGAAGGCGGCCGTCGTCGAACTCAACTGCGAGACCGACTTCGTGGCCAAAGGCGCCGACTTCAAGACCGCAGTGACGTCGCTCGTCGAACAGGTCGCGAGCCACGGTGACTCGGACCTCGCGGCCCAGCCGTACGAAGGCTCCACCGTCGGTGAAGCAATCACCCAGCTGGGTGCCAAGCTCGGTGAGCGCATCGAGCTTGGTCGCGTCGCTCGCTACGAATCCACCGACGGCGTTCTCGACGCCTACAAGCACGTCCAGAACGAGCGCGGCACCATCGGTGTCCTCGTCGAGCTCGCGGGCGTGACTCCCGGCGACGAGAAGGCTCAAGCGGTCGCCCACGACATCGCGCTCCACATTGCGAGTGCGGCGCCGCGGTACGTCAGCAAGGACGACGTTCCTGCGGATGCGTTGGAGAAGGAGCGCGAGCTCCTGACCGAGCTCACCCGCAACGAAGGCAAGCCCGACGACGTCATCGACAAGATCGTCACCGGTCGCCTCAACGGCTTCTACAAGGACTACTGCCTGCTCGAACAGGGCTTCGTCAAGGAACCGAAGACCTCGATCGCGAAGCTCGTGCAGGGACTGGGCGCCGATGCCAGTGTTCGTCGGTTCGTTCGGATCAAGGTCGGCGAGGACTGAGTCCAGTCGTGTCCGAGAGCCGGTTCCGTCGAGTCATTCTGAAGTTGTCCGGCGAGTCCTTCGCCGAAGAAATCGGCTTCGGGATCGACGCGACGATCGTCGAGCGGATTGCCGCGGAGATCGCCGATGCCCGCAACGAGTTGGGCCTCGAGATCGCGATCGTGGTCGGTGGCGGCAACATCTTCCGTGGCATGGCCGGCAAGACCCGGGGAATGGACCGGGCGCGCGCGGACTACATGGGCATGCTGGCGACGGTGATCAACGCCCTGGCGCTTCAGGACGCGCTCGAAGCGGTGGGGCAACCGACTCGGGTTCAGACCGCGATCACGATGGCCAAGGTCGCGGAGCCGTATATCCCGCTACGGGCGATCCGCCACCTCGAGAAGGGCCGGATCGTCGTGTTCGCCGCCGGGACCGGCAACCCGTACTTCACCACCGACACCACCGCGGCCCTTCGGGCGGCGGAGATGGGTGCGGACGCGGTCCTGAAGGGAACCCACAGCGGAGTCGACGGCGTGTACAGCGCCGACCCTCGGCTCGATCCCACGGCAGTGAAGCTCGACACGATTACTCATTTCGAGGTGATCAACCAAGGTCTGAAGGTGATGGACTCGACGGCCATCACCTTCTGCATGGACAACGAACTGCCGATCATCGTCTTCGACGTGTCGACGCCCGGGAACATCCGGCGCGCGCTCATCGGCGAGGCGATCGGCACGCTGGTCAGTTCGGAAGGGGCCTGAGATGCCAACAGCTTCCGAGGTGGTTGCCGAGGGTCGCGACAAGATGCAGAAGGCCATCGAACACTTGAAGTCGGAGTTCTCGGCCGTGCGGACCGGGCGGGCCACGCCGGCGCTCGTCGAGAAGATCCGGGTGGACTACTACGGCAGCGAGGTCCCGCTCCAGCAGCTGGCCGGGTTTGCGGTCCCCGAGGCACGGGTGCTGGTGGTGTCGCCGTACGACAAGGGCGCGCTGACGGCGATCGAGAAGGCGCTCCAGCAGAGCGATCTCGGTATCAACCCCGGCAACGACGGCCAAGTCATCCGTCTGGTGTTCCCCGAGCTGACCCAGGAACGCCGGAAGGACCTCGTCAAGGTCGTGAAGGGCCAGGCCGAGGACGGACGGATTGCCGTACGAAACGTCCGGCGCCACGCCCGCCAGGAACTCGAGGCTATGGAGAAGAACGGCGAGATCTCCAAGGACGAATTGGAACGGATCGAGAAGGAACTCGAGAAACTCACCCACGAAGTGGTGGCCGAGGTCGATCACATCCTGGGTCTCAAAGAGCACGAGCTCCTCGAGGTCTGAGGGACAGCAAAGTACGAGGTATCGGGGTCGGTGGACCCCAGGGGTCTAGGGTCAGCGTGTGTTCAACGTGGCCCACGGGGGGTACTGCCGTGACTGATCGTCACGACGACGACAACCAGAGCGCAGACGTCCCGGCAGCGATGCCGACGAGCGGCAGCGAGGGCGTGCGCATCATCGGCGCGGAAGAGGCCCAGGCCGTGCTCGAATCGGGAGCCGTCGCCCATCGCATCGGCGAGGTTGCCACGCAAGCCGATCCGGCACCGGCCGACGTTTCGGCGTCGGGTGGGTCGAGTTCGCGCGAGACCTTCGGCGGAGTCGATGAGACCGGACCGTTCGTCGCCGAAGAGCCCACCGCCGAACACCCCGCGGTCGGGTTCGGCGACGCCCCACCGGAGTGGAACGGCGAAGAGACTCAGGCCCTGGACATCGTCGACCTCGGTGCGGACGGCGAAGGCGTGACCAGGCTCCCGGCGGCGGACTCGGCGAACGCAGCACCGGCGGCGCCCGAGGGCTTGCCGCATTGGAGCGAGCCGGCGACCGGTGAGGTCCCGATCATCTTCCCGGAGTCCGAACTGGATGATGACGACGCGGACCTGTCCGGTGGGTTGCGATACCGAACCGGCTCGACGGCCGGATGGACCGACGAAGAACTGGAATCGTTCGACGGTTTGGAGCCCGAGTCCGACGACGAAGCCGGACTGGCAGCGCTGGCAAGTCCGCCCGAAGACGACGACGTCGCGTTCGACCGCGAAGTCGCCGCCCGCCGGGTCCGCACCACCCCGAGCGCGAGGCCGCGCCCGAGCACCGGCTCGACCCGGTCCGGCGGGGACGACGGACAGTTGCCGGGAGGGCCCGCCCATCCGGACATGTTGGTTCGGGTCGTCACCGGTGTTGGCATGGCCGTGTTGGCCTTGGTCTGTCTTTCGCACTCCTGGCTCAGCATTTCGCCCGACAACCGCATTACCGTGTACTCGGGCAAGGTCGACCTCGGGACCGGCACCCGCACTGCACTGGCCCAGATGGCCGCGGAAGAGCTGGACGTCGCGTTCGAGCGCATCGAGATGGTGATGGGCGACACCGCAACCACGCCGGATCAATGGATGACCGGCGCAAACCTAACGATCTCCCAGGGCGGGACCGAACTGCGCCGCGCAGCGGCCAGTGCACGCAAGATCCTGGTTGATCGCGCAGCGCAACGGCTCGGGGTGCCGGTTGCAGACCTCATCGTCGAGGATGGCGTCGTCCGCGTGAAGACCAACCCCGCCTTGGCGGTGCGCTATAACGAACTGCTGGGCAACGGGTTGCAAAT
>JANLTQ010000536.1:0-7425 GCA_031363005.1 Acidimicrobiia bacterium
GCGCCGGCGGGGGCCTTCCCGGTTTCGGTGATCGGCGATCGATGATCGCCACCTACGAATCCGCTCTCGGACGGTCGGTCGAAGCGATCGCGTGGTACGAAATGTTTGCGCTGCTGCGGAGCGGGTCGATCATGGTACGGATGGCGCGACTGTGGGCCCGGCGCGGCGTCGACGACGCGTGGCTCCATCACGACAATCCCACCGAGGCCGCGGTCGCGCGAGTGCGGGCGCGCGCCTGAGCACAGCCGTCTTCGCTAGAGGAACGACGCTTCGGCGGTGAGTCCCATCGCCGCGTCCGCACCGACGACGATCGACTGAAGGTTGCCGATGCCGGTCCCGCCACCGACCGGGTCGTCGACGCGGATGACACAGTCTCGGTGCTGGTGCACGCGACGCGCGGTTGCCGGGTCGGAGCAATCGGCGATGTATTCGCCGTCCACCTGGAGCGGACCGCGCCACTGGCCGTGGGCCTGCCCGTCGAAGCCGTGGTACAGGCCCGGACCGAGGTGGAAGCCGGTGTCCGACACGGGCGTCACCGTGAGCGGACGAAGCGTCCCGTCGGCCATGGTCATGGTGAGGGTGCCGCCTTCGAAGCGCCGGTTGTCATCTCGAAACCTGAGGTCGGGCACCAACGCGACGAACGGATCTCGCCGGCCAGTGGGATGTTCGACGCCGCCTTGCATCTCGATGCGGGACCAGTCGCCCATCGAATGTCGCTGGTAGTACCAGTGGAGTCCGTACTCGGAACCGTCCGGTCGCCGACACAGCACCGGACACCAGTTGACGAGGATGGCGACGCCGGACGGCACCGGTGCAGGGGCAAGGTCGGTGGGCTGAGTGCCCACTTGGTACCGAACGCCCCACGAATGGTCACGCGTGGAGACCCAGTCGAGGAGTTCCGTGTGCACACCGTCGACCTCGGCCCAGCCCGAACCGCGTCCGGCGTGGTGATAGCGAACGATGTCGGCGTCCAGCCGGTACCCGTCGCGTGAACGATGGTGCTCGCGGTTCTCCAAAGCTGGAGGGACGGCGGCTTCGAAGATCCACTCGAAGCTGATCGGGACGATGTCGTTCGGTGCGAGGGCGAAGCGGATCACCTTCAGGGGCTCGAGCACTTCGTAGGTGATCGGGCCAACCGCGGTCAGGTCCGGTTCACCGGCGAGTTCGCGGCTCGCGCGAACCGTCCACTGTTCGACGCCGCGCGACACGCCGGCGTAGGCGTCCATCACCCCGCGGTTGATGTACTTGCCGATCCCGAAGCCCAGTTGCAACGAGCCGTCGCGAGCGCACGCCATCGCGCACACCTTCTCGGTCCACGATCGATCGGACTGACTTACCGTTGCGAATGTGTCCGTGATCTGGTGGTGGAAGGTCTCGTCGGCGGGTCCGAGTGGTCCGAGCGTGGGCATGCGCTACGTCCGGTCGCCGGCCGTCTGTTCGGTGCGCACGCCGCGCAGACCGAACCACGTCATCTCGGCGAGCCAGTGCGCCAGCTGCTCGGGGTCGCCTTCGCCTTCGTCGTTGGTGACGCGGCGGCTGGTGGCCTCGGCCATTCCGACCACTGCGTGGGCCAAGGTCCGACGATGTTCCGGTGCGGCGTCGATCTCGATGAGATCCGCGATGAGGTCGGCGAACCGCTCAATGGTCGCATCGGCGACGAGGGTGAACTCGGGATCGTTGCGAACCGACGATCCGAACAAGAGCCGGAAGGCGGCGCGATGCTCCGCGACGAAACGGAAGTAGGCAACGAAGCCTTCTTGCACGCGTTCTCGTCCGGTGGTGGCAGTCGCGGTCGCGAGCACGAGTTGGTGCGTCAGCTGCGCGTCGACGTCGTCGATCAGTTCGCGGTACAGCGCGCGCTTCGACGGAAAGTGCTGGTACAGGACCGGCTTCGTCACCCCCGCGGCCTCGGCGATGTCTTCCATCGACGTTGAATGGAAGCCGTGTTCGGCGAAGAGCTCGATTGCAATGTCGAGCAGCTGGGTCCGACGTTGTTCCGCAGGCAATCGCATCGAGTTCAGCGACTCGACTTCAGCGGCATCTCGTAGCGATCGTCGTGGTCGAAGTTGCGCTCGTAGCGGTCCTGGAGGTGAGCCGTCTCGTCGGCGGTGAGCGGCACGTCCGAGGCGGTGGCGTACTCGCGCACCTCATCGACGTTGACACACGTGGGTAGCACTGTGGCGAACGACGGGTTGGCGAGAATCCCGGCGATGGCGGCCTGACCGCGGGTCCGGCCGGTGCCTTCCCAGAGAAAGGCGAGCGAGTCGGCCTTCTCGAAGTTGTCGATCATGTTTTCCTTCTTGCGATGCGCCCGGTGGTCGCCCGGAGGAAACACGGTGTCGATGGTTGCTTTCCCGGAGAGCGTGTCCGACGCGTGCGGTACTCGCGAGATGAGGCTCACCGTCCCGTCGGCCACCTTCGGCTCGGCGGCGAAGGTCAAGCCAGGCCCTTGCTCGAGGATGTTGAAGACGGTCTGAAGTGTCGCGATGTTGCGCCGCCGAATCGACTCGACGCCCTCTTCGATCCAACCGATCGCCGGGCCGAGGGCCACACCGAGCGCGCGGATCTTTCCTTCCGCGACCAGTGCGTCGAGCGTCTCCCAGAGGGTGTCGTCGAGGACTGGCTCGATGCGGATGTTGTGGAGTTGGTAGAGGTCGATGTAGTCCGTGCCGAGCCGGGCAAGCGAGTCGTCGAGCTGCTTGCGGATCGACTCGGGCGCCCAGTCGTGGGGACGCTCGCGTTGCATGCCGTTGCGCCGCTCGGCCGCGATGTCGTACCCGCATTTGGTCGTAACGACGATGTCGGCGCGGTTGGTCTTCAGGACATCGGCGAGGAGGGTTTCGCCAAGACCGTTCTCGCCGTACACCGGCGCGGTGTCGATGAAGTTGACGCCGGCGTCGAGGGCCGCGTGCAGCATCGCCTGCTTGTCGGGAACCTCACCCCACCAGTCCGACGCGAGCGTCCAGGTGCCGAACCCGACCTCGGAGACTTCGAGATCGGTCGTTCCAAAGCGCCGGTACTGCATTGCTGACCTCCGAGTCGGGGCTGACCCGTCAGAGTACCGATCGACGGTTCGAGGCCCCCAAGCGGCAGGGCAACGTTCGGCGTCTGAAGCGGCTCAGAGCGGCCTCAGACGCCAAACGATGCGTGAGGTATCGGTCAGAAGACGATGACCGAACGGGCGATCTCGCCCGAGCCCATGTTGGCCATGGCGTCATTGACCTGGTCGAGGGAGATCTGGGCGGACATGAGTTCGTCGAGCATGAGGTCGCCCGATGAGTAGAGGCCGGCGAGCATCGGAACGTCGCGGTGGACGTTCGACGAGCCGTACCAGCAGCCGCGGATCTGCTTCTCGTTGACGAGCAGGTCCATGGCGGGGTTGATCGTGAGCATCGTGTCGAAGCTCGGGACGCCGACGATGACGGCCTGGCCGCCCCGACGCGTCATCTGCAACGCCTGTTCGATGGTGGCGCCGAGGCCGATGACCTCGAAGGCAACATCGGCACCGCGACCGGTGAGCTCCATCACCTTGGCGACTGCATCACCGTCGGTGGAGGGGTTCACGATGTCGGTGGCGCCGAACTTCTTTGCGGTCTGCAGCTTGCCGTCCACCATGTCGACCGCGATGATCCGCTCTGCGCCCGCGTGCTTCGCTCCCTGGATCACGTTGAGGCCCACGCCGCCGCACCCGATCACGACCACGGTGTCGCCCTTGCGGATGCTCGCGGTGTTGACCGCCGCGCCGAACCCGGTGAGGACGCCACAGCCGATGAGCGCCCCGGCAGTGAGCGGAATGTTCGCATCGATCTTCACGGCGCCGATGGCGGGAATGATCGCCTCCTCGGCGAACGTGCCCGACGCGGCCATGACCGAGATGGGGGTTCCATCACGGGACACCCGTGACGTCATGTCGAGCAGACCGCCGCTCATCGACGCCATGCTGCCGACCTCGCACAGCTCACCTTCGTCGCGCTCGCAGTGGAAGCAGACGCCGCACTGCGGTACCCAGGACACGACGATGTGGTCACCGATACTCAGGCTCTCGACGCCCTCACCGAGCTGGGTGATGGTGCCGGCGCCTTCGTGACCGAGCACCGCGGGAAGGGCGATCGGGAGGACGCCGTTGACAACCGACAGGTCCGAGTGACAGACGCCCGAAGCTCCCATCTGGATCCGGATCTCACCGGCCTTCGGGTCCGCAACGTCCACCTCGACGATCTCGAGCGGTGAACCGACGGCGGTGGCGATTGCGGCCTTGGGCATGGTGACTCCTCAACGAAAGGGGGAAGGGCGAGCGGCGAGGAATCTAACCGCTCCACAAGAACACGGTCCCTCCGCTCGTGCGACTTCGTCGCAGGCCGCTCGGGCCCCGGCTCGGGAGCGCGGACTGTCGAAACCGCGTGCCTGTCGTCGATCGTGGCGGAGGCGGGGACTGCGCAGGTCACGTGTGGGTTGAGGTCATCGTCGAGTTGAGACGCACATGTGCTACATTGGCTGGATGACGCGAGTCGGACTGCGAGAACTGCGCCAGGATGCCTCTGACCTGATTCGGCGGGTCGAGCAGGGCGAGGAGATCGAGATCACGGTCTCCGGTCGTCCGGCCGCCCGCCTGGTCGGCGCCGATACCCGCCGATGGCAGAGCTGGGCCGCGGCGACAGAGCTCTTCTCCGGACCCGCGGATCCGGAGTGGGAGCGCGATCGAGACCTGATCGGTCAGCAGATCGACGACCCCTGGGAGCGTTCCGATGCGAGTGGTGCTTGATACCAGCGTCCTGATCGCGGCCGATGTCTCTGAGATTCAGGGAGAGCTCGCGATCAGCGCAGCCTCCGTGGCCGAGCTGCACTTCGGTGTGCTCGTCACGAAGGACGACGCCGTTCGCGCGGAACGACTCCGCCGACTCTCTGTGCTCCAGCGCACGTTCGACCCGCTCCCGATCGACGAGCGAGTTGCTGCGAGTTATGGGCAGCTCGCTGCGGAGCTGGCCCGATCGGGGCGAGGACCGCGTTCTCGGGTGATGGACCTGCTGATCGCGGCGACTGCCCATGCCCATGATGCTCGGTTGGTGACGCGCGATCCCAAGGATCTCGAGGGCATCGGACACCTCATCGACATCATCGCGGTGTGAGGTCGTTGCCCGACGACGCAGTCGCAAGAGCGGGAAAGAAGAGCGGGTTAGTGAAAGGAGCCGCCGCCGCGATCTTCGCGGTTGGCGGCCATCACGCCGTATCCGAGGACGATGGGGATCGGGAGGACCACGACCCCCACGATCAGGCCGATGACGGCGATCGTGATGACGGGGCCGGAGAACGAGGTGGCGATCCCGATTCCGAAGCCGACCATGGCGACGAGAAGTCCGAGATATCCGATCCGTTTCGCAAGCTTCACCTGGGCGGCGATGCGGGCCCGGCGGATGAGGACCGGGTCGGTCGCCACCTCCGGGTCGGATTCCATGCGGGCGACTCTACGTAGGATGCGCGTTCGTGTCGGCATCCCTGGATCGTCTCCGTGCACTCGAGTTCGGTCCGGACATCACTCACGTGATGGCCGTGGTCAACCTGTCACCCGAATCGCGCGTTGCGGATTCGCGGGTCGGTTCCCCGGCCGAGGCCTTGGAGCGGGCCCGTCACTACCGTGATCTCGGCGCGTCGATCATCGATCTCGGCGCGCAGTCGAGCCACTTCGAGAACACACCGCTGACGCCGGCGGAGGAGATCGAGCGCATGCTGCCTGCGTTGTCGCTGCTCGTCGGCGATGGTTTCGTGGTCTCGGTCGACACCTGGAAGCCCGAGGTCGCCATTGCCGCGGTCGAGGCCGGCGCCGCCATCGTCAACGACACGGGCGGGTTACAAGATCCGGCGATCGTGGCGTTGGTGCGTGACACCGGGGTCGGCGCGGTGGCCATGCACATCGAGGGAGCCAATCCGCTGCAGGTGGGCTACCGCGCGCTCGAGGACGGCAGACCCGAGATCGTGGCCGACGGGCTCGCCGAGCGGGTACGAGCGCTGCGCGCCGCTGGTGTGAGTGGTCCTTTGCTCGTCGACCCTGGCCTCTCCATCAACTACCGCAGCGACTACGAGGCCTACGGCCAGCTTCAGCTCGCCACCATTCGCGCCATCGAAGCGTTGCGGGGGAGTGGTGAGCCGGTGTTGATTCCCGTGCCCCGCAAGGCCCAGACGCACCGCATGCTGGCGTACCTCACGCTGTCCATCGAATACGGCGCCGACGTCCTGCGCGTTCACGACGTCGAAGCGGCGTGCGACCTGGTTCCGCTCCTCGGCCGTCTCCTCGGTGCAACCAGCTGACGCAGCTACAAGAACTGCGACGCATCGCCGTCGCTCGCAGTCAGGAGTCTTGGACCGTGGTCGGCTCGACCTACACGGCCTCCGGGCGGCGCAGCTACAACGAGGTGAGGCGGCGGTTCGTGGCGTCGAGGACGGCGCGGACGATGGCCTCGGCGTCCTGGTGGTCGCGCACGATCGCAGACCCCGAGATCAACTGTTCCGCGGGTGGCATCACGAAGACGACGGTGACGATCGCGACGTCGTGAATGCCGACTCGCTCGATCTGGGCGCTGTCCACGTCGAGACACTCGGCGGCTTGTTGGAGCTGGCGGAGACCGTCGATGGTCGCGATGGCGATGAGTCGGTGGCGGGCGCTGGAGGCGACGGAGCCTTCGGCGAATCCGACCGCTTCGTCGTCCCCCCGGGCCAGGCTGACCCGAACGAGACAGCGCAATCCTGTGATCTCCGACGAGACGTTGACGAGCACGGCCCGGTGTAACTCGATGGGCGGGTTGAGCTCGAGGAGCCCTTCACCGTCACCGTTCAACTGGACGACCGAGACGATCCGGCGGTCCAGTTCGATCCCGAAGCTGGCCATCGCGACGGACTGAACGTCACGAACGACCTGTTTCGCGTGTTTGGTGCCGGTGGCGAGGATGTGGACCTCGGTGGCACGTCCGATGTCGTCGGTCACGACCCGGGCGGCCGAGACCTCCGGGAGCCGACACAGTTCCCGTTCGAGTTCAAGGGTCTCGTCGTCGGGGCTGGGAGTTTCGAGGGTTTCGTCCATCGTGTCCTCCATCATCCGGTTGACACTAGGACGGGATTCCCCACGATTGGTGGTTTTCCGGCCCGAGCCATTGCGTGAACCCGTGTTGTCTGTGAGACTCATGTGGTCAATGGTGCGTATGTCTATTACGACCGCGAGGCACGTCGACGGCCGGTTCCCGGCCGTTTCGTGTCTCTACAGTCGAACGAGCTGCGTGCCGAAAATCGTTTCCAACGATCTCTCGAGGCCTCGCACCCCCTGCGGCGGCGTCGAGGCGACCGTCGTCACGCCGGTGGTGATTGCCCAGCCGGTCCACTGAGAGGCAAGGAGGTCGCCCCGAGTCAGATGTTGACGGCAAGGCCTCGGTGCATTCG
>JANLTQ010000558.1:0-1531 GCA_031363005.1 Acidimicrobiia bacterium
GGCGGTGAGCGCACCCCCGACCGCACCGCCGATGCCCATGAACGCCACTTGACCGAGGCTCACCTGGCCCGCCCATCCGGTGAGCACGACGAGCGAGAGCGCAACGATCGAAAAGATGGCGATGACCGCGGCGAGACCGACCTTGGACTCGGAGAGGTACGCCGGCAGCGAGACCAAGAACCCGACGACCACGATCCCGGCACCCCAGCCGGCGTACCGCACCTCCGGAAGGCGGGCGAGTTCGGGTGGAATCCGTCGGACCTCGCCGACCGCCCGCCAGGTGCTCACATCCCCCGCTCGGGTCGAGGACGCGCGTTTGGCGAACAGCAACGCCATGAGCACGATGAGAAAGAGTGCGACGTCGTTGAACGCCGGTCGGTTGCCCGACTGGAACGTGTTGGACTGATCCAAGATCCCGATCGCGACGGACGCGACCGCGATGGTCGGGAATCGTTCGAAGCTGCCGATCACCGCCGCGCCGATGGCCTGGATGAGAAAGGCCGGTCCCAGCGCTTGCCCGATCGGCAGCCCGACCGATCCGGCTCGCAGGAAGATGGCAATGAATGCCAGGGTCGACGCGATGATCCACACGATCGTCTGCACGCGGCCGACGGGAATGCCCAACATTGCGGCCCGGTCGGACCGCTCGGCTGCGGCCCGGACCGCGGTGCCGGTGTGGGTACGGGTCAAGAACAGGGTGAGTGCGATCAGGCAGGCCGGTACCGCAATCAACGTGACGATGTCGTTCGAGTTGAAAATGGTGCCGCCGAAGGACCAGTTGATCGTGAACGGTGGACTGAGTCGCTGACCGAGGCCGCTCAACACGTCGCCCCCCAACCACCCGGGGATTCCGAACGCCACGAACAAGAGCGTCTGGGAGAGGCCGATGGTTGCCACGGTCAAGATCAAGCGGGGGGCCAGGCGGAACCGACGGATGATGAGCATCTCGGTGACGCCACCGAGCACCATCGCGCCGATCAAACCGATCGCGGCGCCCAGCCAGTAGTTCCAGCTGAAGCCGAGGACCAGGATCACCATCAGCGTTGCCGGCGCCACTCCGAGGTCCGCGGCGGCGAAGTTGATGACGCGGTTCGACCGGTATACCAGCGCGATGCCGAGCGCGATGAGCGCGATCCGCCCGCCGACGAGCGCGCCGTTCAGGACGATGCCGAGTGGAGCCGGATACGGGTAGACCGTGACCGCGAAGGCGACGATCGCGATCGGAATGACCCAGGACAGAACGCGTCGTGCTGACGACGAGGGCACGAGTCGAACGGCGAACGCGTTCATGCGTCGCCGTGCCACGGGTTTCGGTGTGCATCCCCCCGGACCACTCTGGTGAACCTATGCCATTCCGCGAGGAGTCGGTGGTCGGGTCATGCGGGCGTCCGAGTGATGAAGTCGTTTACCACGCGTGCGAGTTCCGGGCCGCGATCCTCTTGCAGGAAGTGGCCGCCACCTTCGATGGTGGTGTGCGGTTGGTCCTTGGTTCCGGCGACGCGCGCTTGGAATGCCGTGTCGCCGCCGGCGG
>JANLTQ010000562.1:0-3622 GCA_031363005.1 Acidimicrobiia bacterium
GATTCGGACTCGACGGCGGCCATATTCCGGAGGTACTCGTCAACCTCGGGAACCACGAGCGGTCGGACGGTCAGCGGTCGTGCTTCTGCCACCACGCGAGAGTATTCGGACCGCTTCGCACCGGGCGCGACGATGGCCACCCGTCGCGCAGGTCCGCTGCGTTGGTCTCCAACGGTCTCGTTGCGCAAACATCGAGCTGCGATGGGAGAGCTTGTGGGTGCAGCAACCGACGTCGGGCTGACCTTCCGTGCCTGACGACTCGTCCGGCAACCGTCTCCGGAACGAGAGGGCCGAGACAGTCCGGCGCATCGTGTCGCTCGAAGCCGAGCTGGACGGCATCATCGAGTCGGCCGTGCTGTCGAACAACGACGACGAACACGATCCCGACGGTGCGACGACCAGCTACGAGCGGGCCAAAACAACCGCCATGCTTGAACAGGCCCGAGCGCGCCTGAACGAGATCGATCACGCGGTGAAGCGGACCACGGACGGTTCCTACGGACGCTGCGACCACTGTGGCAGCGACATCGGCGGGGAGCGGCTCGACGCGATACCCACCACGACCCGGTGCGCCGCCTGCGCCTCGCTGCCCCGGGACCGCTGACCGACGCGATGAGATCGACACGTCCGCGATTCCCACGTACCCTCCCCTATCGGGGAGGTCCGATGATTCGACGCATGGTGATCGTGGCAACGCTGGTGGTGAGCGTTGCGTCGTGCGCGTGGCCGATGTCGGGTCAGAGCCCAGATCGACGGAACTGGAACGGAACCGATCACACGTTCACGCCGTCGTCACTCAACCGCTTGCGGGAGGGATGGCACGTCCCGATCGTGGCCGGCACCGAAGTCGTCGGTGATCGCGATCGCGTGTTTACACGCAGCCAAGGGGCACTGAAGGCCCTCGACCCCACGACCGGGAACGAACTCTGGACCGCTGGCGCGCCCGGCACGTCGGTTCCCGGCCTGATCGGCGATGGGGTTGTCGTCGGGATCGACGGTCCGAGTTGCGCACTGCAGCGGCTGGCGGCTGCGAGCGGTGCATCACAGGTCACCGCAACGGTCGGCTACGCCTACGGCAACAACGCAACCACGCGCAGCTGCGTGATGGGACCGTCGGTGCTCACGGAGAGCGGACGCGTCGCCGTCTCCTCCTCGTCGACCGCGACCTTCGCCGTCCCCGGATGCGGTGGAACATCGAACAATCAGCTTTGGGGCGCGGCCAGCACCGTCACCGTCCTCGACGCCACGCTTCGCCCGATCTGGACGGCCACCGACGCCACGATCGGATGCGGTACCCCGCCCGACCAGTCACCAATCGCACTCTTCGGCGAGGTGACCCGCACCGATGCGCACTACGTGGTGCCCAAAGGCAACGAGCTGATCGCCTATCCCCTCACCTGCACGGATCCCTGTGCAGCGTCGTGGCGGGCCACCTTCAGCAGTCGCGTCACCCACGCTGCGGGGCTCCCGGGTGGCCGCGTCGCCGTCGCTCCCGAGCAGAGTCGAGTGTCCGTGCTCGCCGACGCGACGGGCGACCTCCTCTGGACGCTCGAGACAAACGCGCCCTTCGGATTCGCGGCGACCGACACCACGATCTTCGTGCTCTCGTTGGAGCTCAACGCGTACCCGGTGAACGGGTGCGGCGCTGCGACCTGCAACCCCGCATGGACCGCACCCCTTGGTGGGCGCATCGCGTTTTACGAACCGGCTGTCGCCGGTGACGTCCTCATTGCGCCGGCTTGGGAAAGGCCCGGACTCTTCTTCGACGCTCGCGGCTGCGGGGCAGCGACGTGCACAAACTTGCCCGGCGCGGCACCCGGATTCGGAGTTATCAGCGGCGCCGTCTCCGTGGTCAACGGGCGGATCTACGCCGCCGGCGACACCACTTTTTTGACGACCTCCGAAATCGCGCCGGCCTGAGCCGTCACTGGGGCCTCTGACCCGAGGTTCGGGTCTTTCCTCTGGAGCTCGTCATCCGCCGAATCGGGCACCGTTTGGAGGATCGCCCTCCACGCGGGCGCCCTCTGCGTACGGCGTCATGTCCATCCTCGGGTAGCGACATTGCACGTCGGTGAGCGTCTGGTCGTTCCAGTACGGGTCGCCGATGGCCGGGAAGCCGAAGAGCTCGCGCTCGCGGGGTGCTGCCCGTTCCATCATCTCGGTCCAGTGGGGGCTGAGCGAGTGGGCGGGCCAGCCCATCCGGTCGGTCCACCGCGGTCCCCAGACCTCGTAGTCGGCGAGCAAGACGAATCGGGCTCGTCCTTCGCCAGTGATCTGCGAGCCGCGGTGGAGAACGTCGGTGCGGTAGGTGAAGAGGGTGCCGGCGGGGCCAGTCACACTCACCTCGGAGTCGGCGAACGCGCCGGGCTCGATACCCGTGCCGCCCGCGAACTCTTCGTCACTGCCCGTCGGCCAGTACGGACGCGTCCCGCCCGCCTCGAGCGGTACCACTTTGGTTGGCCCGTCTTCTTCGTCGACGTCTGACAGCAAGATCATCGACGTCATCTGCCGGCCGGGGTCGCCGCGGTTGGGCACGACGAGTGTGTGGTTCACGAAGTCACGATGGTGCACCTGGTCGTAGTCGATCGCGCCGGCGTACTTGGCCCACAGGATCGCGTTGTACAGGTGCAGGTCGGCTGATCCGAGGTACCGCGCGGCAAGGTCTACGAGGTCGGGGTGGAAGGCCAACTGGTTGAGGTCCCACGACTTCCACGGCGCGAGCCGCTCCCCCTCGAACTGGCTCTGCGCGTACTCAGGATGAGCTGACGGGTCGGCGAAGTATTCCTCCGGTCGGGGATAGTGCAGCCACAGTGCTTGCTGAGCCGCCTCGAGTTCGTCGGGCGCGAGGAATCCCGTGACGATCGTGAAGCCCTGCTCACGCAGCTCGCACAGATTGGCGTCCGGGACCTTCACGGTGGAGACGCTAAATCAAGCGCACCCATGCATTTGGGCTACGAGCAGGTCGACGGCGACAGATGCCAAGGCTCGGTCCATCGATCCAACCTAAAACTGAAAAGTGTGGACTCGCGTGCGGGCGTCCTGCGCGCCCCGGCTTCATGGTGAGATTCCAGCATGCCGCTCTCGTCAACTTCGCAGCAACGCGAGGTGGCCTTCTCCGTAGAGACGCATGTTCGGGAAGCGGGACTTGGCCAGGCACCAAGTGGCGACACGCGCGCTGTTGAGCCGTCGAAGTTGCGCGAGGAGGTCGTGGTCAACGTCGCCGAGTTCGGCATCGAACTCGCTCTGCAAGAAAGCCAGATCCCATTCCAAGGGACCCTTGCAGCAACTCTCGAAGTCGATCCATCGGATGCCCGCCGTGGTGACGAGGCGGTTGCCGTCGTGAGGCTCGCCGTGAAGCCGGTGTTCGTGTGGGACGTTGTCGGCGAGAGTCTGCAGCCCTCCGTCGTAGACATCGCGCAGGAACGCGCGGTCATCCGTTGGCATCGCCGCCATCATGGCGTCGTCATCGAGGGCGGTGCGCGCCCGCATCAGAGCCGCAAGAAACGACGGCAGCTCAAGCGACGTCTCGGCGAGCGCAGCGTGCAGCCGTCGAAGCGACTCCCGAAGCGCTCGAGGCTCCACTTCCGTTCGGTCGAGGCCGTCGAGCCAATCCCACAACGTC
>JANLTQ010000641.1:0-6504 GCA_031363005.1 Acidimicrobiia bacterium
CCGGCGCGCCGTGCGCATCCCGGCGTTGAGGTTTCCGCGTGTTACTCATGATTGCTCGGCTGCGCTGTCCTCATGATTTCCCCTCTTGGCCCTGCGGGCCGGGCCGGTCGGGCCCCGTTCCGCTGGGTGACCGGCTCAGAGCGCGTGGTGACTCCGCTGCACTCATCGTTTGAGGATCCTACCGATGAGGATCGATCCTTCGTAGAACAAGACCATGGGGACGGCCATGAAGAACAGCGAGTACGGGTCTTGGCTGGGCGTGATGATCGCGGCGAAGAGGAAGATCCCCACGACGGCCCACCGGCGAGCGTGCTTCAGCTGTTCCACCTTGAGGACCCGGGCAAGCAGGAGGAACACCAGCACCACGGGGAACTCGAAGCTTGCGCCGAACGCGACGATCATCAGGGAGATGAGGCCGATGTACTTGTCGGCGGTGTAGCTCGCTCGTTGGGACGAACCCCCGACGTCGATCAAGAACTTCAGCGCCGGTTCCAACGTGAGGAACGCTACGAATGCGCCCAGGGCGAAGAGAACGATCGCGGAGACGACGAACGGAATCGCGTACCGCTTCTCCTTGGGGTTCAGACCCGGGGTCACGAATCGCCACAGCTGGTACAGCCAGACCGGTAGCGCCAACACGATGCCGCCGTAGGTGGCCACCTTCAGCCGAATGACGAACGCGTCGGCAGGCCCGAGATTGTTGAGCTTGGCGTTCGGACTCTTGGCCGCGTTTCGGTAATAGGTGATCAGGAAATCGATGATCTGGTTGGAGAAGTAGAACGCCACCACCGCGCCGACCACGACCGCGGCAAGCGAGATGAAAATCCGATTCCGGAGCTCGGCCAAGTGGTCGAGCATCGCCATCTGGCCGTCCGCGGAGCGCGGTCGTCGTTTGCGGCGCAGGTGCGCGAGGAGGGCCACGGAGTCGCCTCAGGCGCCGGGTGTGCGGAACCGCGACGGAGCGCGCATCCCACTCCCCCGAGCCGGCTCGACTCGGTCGGTTCGGCTCGCGTCTGCATCCCCGGCCTCAGCCGGCGATGGGGCACCCTTCGAGGTGTCGGTGGCGTCAGTCGGAGCGCCGGCCACTGCGGGGCGGAAACGCGACGGCGCGGCTCGGCCCGCAGGTACCGCCGGAGTGCCCGAGGTGCGGTACCCGGTGGGCAGCGCACCGGGCGAGAGCGCAGCGGCGTCGTCGGGGCTCGAATGGGCACTCGAAGTGCTCGACGGCGAATCAGGAGCGTTCAGCACGTCGTGGATCTCGGCGCGCACGGTCTCCTGGATCTTGCGCAGCTCACGGATGCCGTGGCCCACCTGCCGTCCCACTTCGGGAAGCCGCTTTGGTCCGAACACCATGAGCGCGATAACTGCGACAACGAGGATCTCGAGGGGGCCGAGCTGGGGCATCAGGCGCTTCCTCTCTGATCGCGAAACGGGGCGGTCGGCCAGATTACCGGTGGTCGGCGTGGGTCCCAGAGCCGGGGTTACTCAGGCGCGCCAGCCGTTCTCGGAGGCGATCTCGCTCGGAGTCGACCGTGACCTGCAAGGGGACGAGGGTCGGCTCGGTGCTGCCGAACGCCCGGAACAGATGGTCGATCTCGTCTCGAAGTCGTGCTGAGGTCCCGACGATCACGACCGTCGTGATTCCCATGAGTCCCGCGACGATCACAAAGACGACGAGCGCAGGCGCAGACATCTGGGCGACGCTACTGCGGTCTCAGTTCGGCATCGACCGGCGAACGAGGTCTTCCAGCTCGGAAAACCAGTCGTCGCGCTCGAGGACCAGGTGGAAATCGAGGAGATCGTCAGGTCGCAGGCGCGGGCCGACGTGAGGCTCGGCGAGTTCGGCCGGCATTCGCCAGACTTCCATCCGGACGCCGGACGACACCAGCAGGTCGACGATGCGCTTACTGGCGCCCTTGGCGACGGCAACGGCACAGGTCGGACAGCGGAACGTGTACGAGCCGCTCTCGTCGTCAGAACAGACCCGGACCACGAGTTCATTCGCTCGCAGTTGCACATCGCCGCAGGTCGGACAGTTTGCTCGGATTGTGGTCACGCTCGTTGGCCCCTTTGAACTCCTTGGCAAAGGGGTGATCGGCAGGGTTTCGAGGGCGCTTGAGACTCGTTTCGACATCAGACGCGCGCGGACGCCACCATCGGGCCCGTGGTCATCGCTTTCGCGCACCGAGGCGCCCGCTCCGAGCGGCCCGAAAACACACTCGCGGCGTTCCTCCGAGGTCTGGAAATGGGGGCGAACGGGCTGGAGAGCGACGCGTGGCTCTCGGCGGACGGCGAGGTGGTCCTCGTCCACGATCAGGTCTTCCGACGCGGCCTGCGCAAGGTGCGGGTGGCGCAGAGCACCGCGGCCGAACTGGCTGAGCACGATGTGCCGAGGTTGGCTGATCTCTACGCCGAGTGCGGGACCGACTTCGAGCTGTCCATCGACGCCAAGGAGGAAGCGGTCATCGGCCCCATGGTCGACGTGGCCCGAGCTGCGGGCGGCGGGGCACCCGGCCGGCTGTGGGTGTGTTCACCGGACCTCGATGTCCTCCGAGCGCGACGGCTGGAACTGGCGGACGTGAAGTTGGTCCACTCCCCCGGCTACGGCGGGGTAACGCCGGCCGGATTCGAGCGCCACGCCTCGGATCTTGCTGCGGCGCAGGTGGATGCGCTGAATCTCCATCACTCGGACTGGAGTCTCGGGACGGTCACCTTGGTGCATCGCTTCGACCTCACGGCGTTCGCGTGGGACACCCAAGAAATGCGTCACCTCTTGCGCGCGCTGCGCTTCGGGATCGACGGCGTGTTCTCGGACCGTGTCGACCGAATGCTCGCGGCGATCGGTGAGTGGCGCGCCGAGCCGTGATGAGCGGTCAGGCAGTGGTGGCGGACTCGCGGCGACGCAGGACGACGTAGGCGCCACTTCCCAGCAGCAACACGATCGGAGCTCCCCACAACCAGCCGGGGACGTCGATGCGGTCCAGCGGCCAGATCGTCATGAAGACGGGGCCGACGAACAGGTCTCGACTCGCGGGGCCCCAGTGTGTCGAGTCGTTGGAGTACTGACGGTTGTCGCCGAGCATGAAGTACGAGTTCGCCGGAACTTTCTGGGCGGCGAAGGTCGTGGACCGGAGGCCGGGCGGAAGGTACGGCTCATTGAGGACGCGACCGTTGATGAAGATGCGCCCGTCACGCCCCTCGATGGTGTCCCCGGGCAGGCCGACGACCCGCTTGACGAGATCGTCCATGCCCGTGATGCCGGTGGCATTCGGCGGGGTGCGGAACACCACCACGTCGCCGCGCTCCGGGTCACGAAGGTCGAACGCGAACTTGTTGACGAGAACGCGATCGTCGGTCTCGAGCCGGGGCACCATGGACTCGGACGGAATGAAGAACGTCTGAAACGCGTAACCCCGGACCAGAAAAGCGAAGCCGACGGCGACGAGGATGATGACGCCCCACTCGACCAGGTTGCGCACGCGTCCGTCGTTCTCGGTCGTGGTCCCTGGCGTGACGGGGCCCGCGCTACCGGTCGCCGAGCTCGGTGGGAACTCGGCACCGACGGGCACACTGGACGCCGACGGGAACGCGGGCGCGTCGGGATCGGTGGCCAGATCGTCGGGATTCACGAGAGGCATCCTTCCACGTGTCCGGCCGGTGACGGGCCATACGCGCAGCCGAATCAGGTGGATCACAGTCGCGTCGGGCCGCGTGCCTCAGCGTACGTTCAGGATTCGGAACCCGCGTCGGCGCGGTAGCGCGCGAGCACGCGGTGCGCGGCGCGTGCGCCCAGGCCGGTCCACTCGGCGGGCGCGACCACGGTTGCCGCCGGACCCACTTGCATGAGGATCCGTTCGAGCCACGCCGGTTCGCTCACTGCGAGCACCACCCGCTGCCGGCCGTCGGGAAGGTCCTCCACGGACTCTGACGGTGCGCTCTCCGCGACCCAGCTCGCGCCCCGAGGCAGCTCGATGGTCACCCTGACGTCGTCGGGACGCGGGTGGTACACGCTCGTGCCCGGGCGCCCCACCACCGGTTCGAACGTCTCGTCGGTCACCGAGAGCGCGCGGATGCGATCGATGCGGAACATGCGCGGCCCGTTCCGCATCCAGCAGTAGGCGTCGGTGTACCACTCCCCCAGCGCGAAGAACGGCGGACCGGGGTCGATACGGCGGGTGCTCAGCTCGTCGCGGCCGGCGCTCCAGTACGCGATCTCCACGCGTTGACCCTCGGCAGCCGCGGTGCGTATCTCGTCGAGCCACGGGGGCGCGGTGACGTCGACGACAACCTCGCTGACGCCGAGGGCGCCTTCGAGCTTGTCGATCGCAGTGGCCAGCGGTCCGGTCGGGTCCGACCCGTCGACGGCGAGCAGGGCACGACCGCCGGCCAACAACGCGAGACCTTCGGCTGCGCTGAGCTGCAGCGGTCTCGTGAAGTAGGGCGCCAACCACACGTCGACGACGTCGTCGTCGTAACTCACGTTGATGTAGTCGCCGGGCGAATACGGCGGAACACCGATCATCATGATCAGACCGAGGTCGGATTCGAGCTGATCGAGCGACACTCGGAACCGCTCGGCGACGTCACGTTTGGCGACGTTGCGGTGCGTGGCCAGCCAGGGAATCATCGCCAGGACCCGTTCGAGCTGCGGCGGCGCGTCGGTGCGGCTCACGCGACCCAGGCTTCGAGCGCGGAGACGATCATGGCGCGCACATTTGGTGGGTCGATGATCTCGGCGTGGTCGAGGAACCCGAGCACGAGGTTGACCACGGCCGCCGGTTCCACCGCGCTGATGTACACCCGGACACTGCCATCGGCGTCCTGGTCCGCTGCGGCCTCGGGACCTGCAGCCTGGAGGAACGCGATCTCATAGCCGGCATCAACGCGCACGGTGATGGACGTGGCCCGTCCGCCGCCGTAATCCCACGGTCGATCTTCCAGGTAGGTCTCGGCCCGAAAGTCGGGCGGCACGGTGAAGGCACCGGTCGGGCCGACCGTGATGTCGTCGTCGTCGATACGGTCGACGCGGAACACCCGCATGTCGTCCACGCCGTGATCGAGGCCGACGATGTACCAGTGGCCGAACTTCGAGGTCAGACCCCACGGCTCCATCTCACGGGTCCGGCCGCGATAGGTGAACTCCACGACGCAGCGGCGCCGGGAGGCTTCGAACAAAGGCGCCAAGACATCGGCGAAGGGCAGCTCGGCGATCGGCGTGGATCCCTCACCCTCGAGTCCGCCGAGCTTCATCAGCGCACCTTCGCCGGCCGAGTTCCCGAGCCCGATCGCCGTCACCGCGACGTGCAGCGCCGCAAGCTCGTCGTCGGTGAGTTTCAGATCAGGCAAGTAGTACTCGTCCGGTCGCACGGTGTAGCGAGTCTCGAGGCCGTCGACGACGTCACGGAGCGGCACTCCCATCGCTCGCAGCGTGGCCTTGTCCCGTTCGAACGCTCGTCGGGCGGCGACGGTGCCGGAGGGATACCCGAGGGTGGGATTGGTGGTCAGATCCTCACGGGTGAGCCCGGTTCGGGTCTCGATCAGGGCTGCGAGCACGTTCAGCAGGCGCTCGCGCCGGTCGGGGACGTCGGGACCGGGGGTGGTGTCGTCGGGGTCCTCGGCCATCTCCGTTGAGGCTAGGCCACGCGCTCGCCGAGACCGATCACGCTCTGCGCACCGGCCGCAGCGGCGCACTGGAACAGAATCGGGTCGTCAGCCGCCGGTCTGCCCATCGAGGTGACGTGCAGGTCGTGATCGGCGAAGAGGTCGAGGACATCCGGAATCGGACGGGTGAGCACGTCGTGGCGGTCAGTGATGCCGGCCGCTTCGAGGTCGGCGCGCAGGTCCACATCGACCCGAGGTTCGACCATCGGGAGTGGAATCGTCACCCGACTCTGGGTGGCCACGGTGAGGGTGGTGATCGTGTGATGGGATACGCCTCGGTGCCGATCCCGGGCGTCGGCGTTGGACGCCCGCACACACGCGATCGGGTCTCCGCCGAGGCCGTGGGTGGCGTCGAGCACCGAACCGACCTCGATGCCGGTGAATCCGAGCGTCGAGTTCGTTCCGACGATCCCCGGTCCCATCACCACGATCGCAACGTCGGCGTCGGCAACGTGGCGGGCGATGGCGAGCGCGGAGAAGACGTTGACCGCTTCGTAGTCGCCACCGAACGCGTGACCGCACGTGATCGTCGCGTCGATGATGGCGCGCGCCCGCAGTTCGGCCACGAGATCACTCAACGCGAGGGGCAGCGCAGCGCCGTCGGTCATCACGTATGCGATCCGAGCGTTCGGCGCCAGCGCACGAATGGTGACGGCGACGGCGGGGAGTTGGCTGTGCAATGCGGCTGCGACCACCGGCATGCCGTTGATGGAGGTCACCGCCGACTGTTCGTCGTCGAGGTGTTCCTCGGTGGAACCCACATCGGTCTGCAAGCTCGTGTAGCGGGCCTTGAGGATGTGGCCGGGACCGGGCTCGACCCATTCGTCGCGCTCGAGGTTCCAG
>JANLTQ010000649.1:0-3280 GCA_031363005.1 Acidimicrobiia bacterium
GCGAAGTCGTCGTAGCCGCGGACGCCCTCCACGAGCGTGCCCGGCAGGTAGACCCCGGGTTCGACGGTCACCACGTGGCCGGAGGCGAGGGTACCAGTCGAGGTCGACGCAACCCGAGGCGACTCGTGAATCTCCAGGCCGACACCGTGGCCCGTGCCGTGGATGAACGAATCGCCCCAACCGGCGTCAACGATGACGCGGCGCGATGCGCCGTCGACCGCGGCGCACTCGACGCCGACCGCGACCGCAGCCACGCCCGCCCGTTGCGATTCGAGCACGGTCTCCCAGACCCGCCGGGCTTCCGGACTCGGTTCGCCGACGCTCACCGTGCGAGTCATGTCCGAGCAATACCCGTCGACGATGCATCCGAAATCGATCACGACCAACTCACCGGGCTCGATGTGACGATCACTGGGCCGGGCGTGCGGCTTGGCGCCGTTCGGACCGGAGGCCACGATCGGATCGAAGCTCACTGCGCTCGCGCCGCGTTCGCGCATCGCGAACTCGAGCCGCAGCGCGAAGTCCCGTTCGGTCGGCCGAGTCGCAAGCGTCGGCAGCAACTCACCGAGCGCGTCGTCGGCAATGCCGCATGCGGCCTTGATCCGCTCCACTTCGCCGGGCTCCTTGACCATGCGCAGACCGTCGACGAGCGCGGCCGTCGGCACCAACTCGGCGTTCGGAAACCACTCGATGAAACTCCGCTGTTGGCCCCAGGTCACGCCGTCGTCTTCGAGCCCGAGGCGGCTGATCCCTGACGCCGCGGCCGCGAGCGTCTCGCGTTGAGCGGCTTGGGTCAGCCCGATCACGATGTCCGCAGTGACTCCGGCCGCGGCGAGCTGATCGGCGGATTGGTCGCGGTAACGGCCGTCGGTCACGAACGTCGCGCCGTCGGCGGTGACCAACAGCATCGCCGCCGACCCGGTGAAGCCGGTGAGGTAGCGAACGTTGACGAGCCGGGTCACCAACAACGCATCGATGCCGTCGAACCCGGCGCGCAGCCGGTCCATCCGTTCGCCGATCAGCATCGGGGTCAACGTGCTCATACGAGCCTTCCTGCGGTCGCTTCGATCGCGAGTCGGTATCCGGCGCGGCCGAAGCCCGCGATCGTCCCGGTCACCACGGGCGCAATCACCGAGTTGCGGCGCCAGGCTTCTCGGGCGCTCGGGTTCGAGAGGTGCAGCTCGACCTTCACACCGTCGAACGCGGCCAACGCATCCGTAATCGCGTACGACGTGTGGGTGAACGCACCCGGGTTCATCACGATCGCACCCACGCGATCGCGTGCTGCGTGGATCGCGTCGATCAACTCGCCCTCGTGGTTGGACTGGAGATGTTCGAACTCGAACCCGGCCGCACGCGCCGCCTCCTCCGCATCACCCACACACTCGGCCAGCGTGTCCGTGCCGTAGATCTCGGGCTCGCGCGTGCCGAGCAGATTCAGGTTCGGACCGTTCAACAACAAGATGATGGTGGTGGTGGTGGGAGTTGTCACTGGTCCTCCTGGGTGACGCCGACGGATTCGAACGCGTACCGCAACGCCGCGGCAGGGGGATCCTCCACCAGTTCCAGACCCGCCGGCCCGGGCAGGACGAACGTCAGTCCGCCACTCGCCTTCTTGTCTCGGGCCATGAGACCGAGCAGTTCCGCGGCGCTGACGGACTCGGCATCCGGCACCGCCACCGGCAGTCCCAAGGACGCCGGAATCGCCTGGAACCGATCGACCACATCGACCCCGACCCGCTCACAACCACCCGCGAGCGCACCCGCGAACACCAGCCCGATCGCCACCGCTTCCCCGTGAGTAAGGCGGTGCTCGAAGGCGATCTCGAGTGCGTGAGCCAGCGTGTGGCCGAGGTTCAGGGTGGCCCGGATGCCGGTCCGTTCGTGCGGATCGCGGGCCACGACGTCGGCCTTGACCCCGACACAGCGCGCCACCACCTCGCCGAGCAACGTGGGCTCGCGTTCCAACAGCGCCGTGGTCCCGGTCCGCAACAGATCGACGAGCCCGGTCGGGTCCGCAGCGACGTCGAACATCAGCGCGTACTTCGCCACCTCGCCGAGCCCGCTGCGGTATTCGCGCGGCTCGAGCGATCCGAGAGTGTCCGTGTCTGCAACCACCCCGACGGGTTGGTGGAACGCGCCGACGAGGTTCTTGCCCTCCGCCAGGTTGACCGCGGTCTTGCCGCCGATCGCCGCGTCCACCATGGCGAGCAGCGTCGTCGGCGCCTGCACCACCGCCACCCCGCGGTGATAGACGGCCGCCGCGAACCCGGCGGTGTCACCGACCACACCGCCGCCCAGCGCGACGACGGCATCACCCCGGAGCAGTCCCCACTGCGCGAACGAGCGACACAGGTCTTCGACGGTGCTCAAGGACTTGTGCACCTCGCCGTCGCCCATGAGGAACACTTCGGTCGGCGCGTCGATGTTCGAACGCATCGTCTCGACGTACCGGTCGGCGATGATCGTTTGGCTGACAATGGCAACCCGCCGCCGGTCGGCGACGAGCGCACCGACCTTCGCGAGGGCGCCCGGTCCGACCTCGACGGTGTAGGCGGGCTCGGTCGCAACCGTGATCGCAGTCATCGAATCTCCGCCGCTGCGAACGCCGCGACTACTGCATCGGTCACGGCGGCCAGGTCCCGTCCGTCGGTCGCGATGGTGACGTCGGCGGCGGCGGCATACGCGTCCTGCCGGGCGTCGGCGAGGCGGGTCATCGTCGCGACCGTGGGACCGGCGGCGAGCAGGGGTCGCGTTGCCACGCCGTCGGCGGTCACCCGCGCAGCCAACTCGTTCGGGTCGGCCGTGAGCCACACGACGAATCCAACCTCCGCGAGCGCGCGGCGATTGTCCGGATCCACCATGGCGCCCCCGCCGCACGCGATCACGAGCGCCTCGGGCGAGGCCACGACCTCGGCGACCACCGTGCGTTCGCGAGATCGGAACCCGGCTTCACCTTCGTGATCAAAGATCTCGGGAATAGTCATGCCCGACGTGGCGCAGATGACGTCGTCGGTGTCGACGAAACCTCGGGCCAGCGCCGTTGCGCAGCGCCGACCCACGGAGGTCTTGCCCGCACCCATCAGTCCGATCAACACCAAATGGCGAGGCGCACTCACAGCGACGCGACGAACTCGCGATGGTTGCGAGTCAGTTCGCGCATCGAGTCGCCACCGAACTTGCGCAGGGCCTCGTCGGCGAGCACGAGCGCGACCATCGTCTCCGCCACCACTCCCGCCGCCGGAACCGCCGTGACGTCGGTCCGTTCCTTGAACGAGAC
>JANLTQ010000695.1:0-3789 GCA_031363005.1 Acidimicrobiia bacterium
GCGCCGACGATCCACACCGCGTCGTAGCCCCATGCGGTGTGCACGGACTCGCCGATGATCGGTCCGAAGGCCAGACCGCCGTACACCGCCACCGACCAATACGAGATGGCCTCCCCGCGCCGTTCGACGGGCGCGAGGTCGGTGATCATGGTGGCGGCACCCACGAAGAACGCGGCCTCGCCGATCCCGCCGAAGAGTCGGTATCCGACGAGGAGGGGCAGCGACGACGCCGACAGGTACATCAGGATCGATACCGCCACGATCGCAGCCCCGCCGATGATCAACGGCCGCCGACCGATCCGGTCGCCGATGCGGCCGGCGAACGGCCGGAGGATGACCGCACCGACCGCGAATGCGCCGACCGCGACACCCACACCGGTGTCACCGGTCCCGTAGGTGTGCTTGGCGAAGACGGGGATCACCGCAATGCCGGTGCCCAATGCAGTGAAGTACAGCCCACCGCTCGCGGTCACCAGGATGAACTGTGGGGTGAGAAACCGTTCTCGCGAACGCGCCACCGTCACGGGTTCGTCGCGGCGAAGGCGAGCGCATCGTCGAAGCTCGAACGTTCGGCGATCATGCGTCGGTACTGCATCACGCGGCGGGCCATGTTGAAGCCGAGGACGCCACTGATTCGTCCGTTCCGTTCGAAGATTGCGGTGAACTTGTAGTCGTCCGGGTTGCCGTGGACGAACTCCATGCGATCGTCGGCCCCGAACCGGCCCGCACACTGGATCTTCACGTCGTACTGATCGGACCAGACGAATGGCACCGTCACGAACGGCTCGGCGGCGTCGCCGGCGAGCAACGACCGGGCGGCGTGGGTGCCCTGTTCCGTCGCGTTGGTCCAGTGTTCGATCCGCATCACCTCGTCGTCGAACGCGGCATTCGGCCACCGGCACAAGTCGCCGGCCGCGACGATGCCCGGCGCGCCGCGCAACGCGGCGTCGCACACCACCCCGTTGTCCAGCGTGAGTCCGGATCCCTCCAACCACCCGGTGGTGGGCACGGCACCGATCGCGACGAGCACGGCATCGCACTCCACCGCGGTGCCATCGGCGAGATGGACGCGCTCGACGTGCGCGCCGCCGGTGATCGAGTCGACACCGACACCGAGGCGCAGGTCCACACCGTGGTCACGATGGAGCGACGCGAGGACCGCCCCGATGACCGGACCGACCCCGCGCACCATCGGTTGCGGCAACGCCTCGAGCACGGTCACGTCCCGGCCTCGGCCACGCGCGGTCGCGGCCACTTCAGCACCGATGAAGCCAGCGCCGATGACGCACATCCGGGCGCCGACATCGAGCCGCTCGGAGATCGCGACGGAGTCCTCGACCGTTCGCAGGGTGTGCACGCCGGCGAGATCCGGCTGGTCCGGCAGGGGTCGCGGGTGGGCGCCAGTGGCAATCACCATGCCATCGAAACTCAGCGTGTCGTCACCAACGCCAACGGTGCGCCCGTCCACATCGAGGGAATGGGCCGGCGCACCGAGCCGCATCGTGACATCGAGGTCGTCGTAGCTCTGCTTGCGCAGCGCGAGAGAACCCCGATCGGCCGCGCCCGACAGAAAGTCCTTCGAGAGCGGCGGTCGGTCGTACGGCTCGTGGGCCTCCGCTCCGATCAGCGTGAGCCGACCGCGGTATCCGTCGTGACGGAGCGCTTCGACCGCGCGGAGACCGGCCAGGGACGCCCCGGCCACGACGATGTGTTCCAAGCTCGTGGGGGCCAAGGAGTCTCGACCTACCCCTCGACCGAGATCGCTCCGGTCGGGCACGTCCGGATGGCTTCTTCGACGTCACCCCGACGGTCTTCGGCCGGCTCCTCCTGCAACACGTACAAGAAGTTGTCGTCGCGGACCTCGAAGATGTCCGGGGCCACCCCCATGCACACGGCGTTGCTCTTGCACTTGTCGAAGTCGACGACGATCTTCATCTCACATCTCCTGGAAGGCGAGCAGGTCTCGGCAAACTACAACTCGCCGATCGGGGGGACGGGGTAGTAGCGGAGATGCGCGAAACCTGACTGCGGCGTCATACTGACGCTTCGCCCGCATCGCTCTCACCGATCGGATCTGCCTGTGCCCGCGCGCCCTGCCGTCGACCGTGCCCCGCACGCCGTCGCTGACCTCGACGTGTCCGGTCGACCGCTGGCGTTACGTGAGGTCGACCTCGATGCGTTTTTGCACCCGAAGTCGATCGCACTGATCGGCGCGTCGGAACAATCGGCCAAACCGAACACCGCGATGACCAGGAAGTTCGACGCGTGGGCGCGGGCCAATGACGCGAAGTTCTATCCGGTCCATCCCCGCTACGAGACCATCCTGGGCCACACCGTCTACCCGTCGCTCGCCGACGTTCCCGGTGACATCGACCTCGCGATCATCCTCACCGGCCAGGCCGTCGACACGTTTCAAGAAGTGCTCGCGAGTCCGGCGAAGTTCGCCGTCATTTTCGCCGCCGGATTCAGTGAGACCGGCAAGGACGGCGCCAAACTCGAGCGCCGCCTTCACGAGCTCGTACAGAGTGGCGACGTCCGACTGCTCGGCCCGAACACCAACCTCAACGCGTTCGAGGACTTCCGTCAGGACCTCCCCGGCCCGTCCATCGCGCTGATCACCCAGTCCGGCCACCAGGGTCGTCCGGTCTTCCAAGGCCAGGAAATCGGGATCCGGTTGTCGCACTGGGCCCCGACCGGCAACGAGGTCGACCTCGAGTTCGCGGACTTCGCCGCGCACTTCGCGGACCAGCCCGAGGTCGGCGTCATCGCCAGCTACATCGAGGGCTTCAAGGACGGCCGCACCCTGATGCTCGCCGCCGATCACGCTGCCCAGGCCCAGAAGCCGATCGTCATCGTCAAGGTCGGACGCACCGATGCCGGCGCGTCGATGGCTCAGAGCCATACGGGACATCTCACGGGCTCGGACGCGATCACCTCCGCCGTGTTCTCCCAGTTCGGGATGACGCGCGTCGACGGACTGGATGAGTTGCTCGAGGTCTCCGCCGGCCTGGCGCGGACCCGGCCGCAGCAACTTCCGGTATGGGCGAAACGCGACCGGGAACCGGGCGTCTGCGTCTACGCGATCTCGGGCGGGACCGGCGCACACATCGCCGACATGATCTCCGCCGCCGGACTTGCGCTCCCCGACCTCACGAAGGCCACGCAGAAGAAGCTGCACGACGGACTGATCCCGGCCTACCTCCGGGTCAGCAACCCGGTCGACTGCGGCGGACCGCCGGTGGCCGACGCGCGCGGCCGCCAGATCCTCGATGCGATCGTGGCGGACCCCAAGGTGGACATCATCGTCGTGCCGATCACCGGCGCGGTCGCGGCATTCTCGAAGCCCTTCACCCGGGACCTGGTTGCGGTCGCCGCCACCACCGACAAGCCGATCTTCGTCGTCTGGGGCGCGCCCCCCGGGACCGACGACACCTACTACTTCCAGTTGCTCGACGGCGGGCTGCCCGTATTCCGAACTTTCGGGACCTGCGTCACGACGATGCGCGCGTACGCGGACTACTGGCGATTCGCCGCGCACTACACCTCGCCGTTCGCGTCGGCACCGACCAAGCGATCGGCTGCGGCCAAGAAGGCATGCACCATCATCGAGCAGGCGGAGCCGGGCACGGCACTCTCCGAGTGGCAGAGCAAGCAGGTCCTTGCCGCGTACGGCATCAAGACCTCCAAGGACGTGCTCTGCGATTCGGTCGCGACCGCAGTCAAGGCTGCAACCGCGATCGGGTATCCGGTGGTGATGAAGGTCTCGTCACCCGACCTGCTCCACAAGAG
>JANLTQ010000708.1:0-1872 GCA_031363005.1 Acidimicrobiia bacterium
GACATCATCGCCCAGATGCAGGTGCGCGAGGAGCAGCTCCGCATCGTGCCCGTCGGCGTGGACCAAGACGTGTTCCGGCCGCTCGCCGACGTTGCGCGCGTTCCCGGCCGCTTGCTCGTCACCACATCGTCGGACCAACCGTTGAAGGGGCTCGTGCCGCTGCTCGAGGCAGTTGCGAAGGTGCGCACCGAGCGCGACGACGTACATCTCGTGGTGATCGGTCAGCCCAAGACCGGCTCGAAGATCCCTGCGCTGCTCGACAAGCTCGGACTGCGCCCGCACGTGGAGTTCGTCTCCGGCGTGTCGACCGAACGCATCGTCGAGTTGTACGCGGAGTGCCAGATTGCCGTGATCCCGTCGCTGTACGAAGGGTTCTCTCTGCCGGCGATCGAGGGGATGGCCTGCGGCACGCCGCTCGTCACCACGACGGGTGGCGCCCTGCCCGAGGTGACCGGCCCCTCCGGAGGCGCGGCGCTCACGGTGCCGCCGAACGATCCGGGCGCGCTCGCCGCGGCCATCGTCACGATGCTCGACGGCCCCGAACTGCGGGCCCGTATCGGTGCTGCCGGTCGCGACCGGGTCCTCAATCGGTTCACCTGGCGCAAGACCGCCATCGGCATGATCGACAACTGGTACGAGGCCCTCGACCTGCACCAAACAAGCAAGAGCGACGCCGCCCCAACCGCTCAGGCCTCGTCATGACTGCGGTGGAGCGTGGCCCGAGCGGCCCGGCCCGCAGGGCCAAGAGCGGGAAAGGCGTTTCCTGATGTTGACGGTTGATTTCGATCGCTTGCGGCTCCAGCCCGGAGACCGCCTCCTCGACATGGGCTGCGGCGGTGGACGTCACGCGTTCGCGGCGATGAAGCGCGGCGCATCGGTCATCGCGCTCGACTACTCCGAAGCAGACCTGAAGGACGTCCGTGCCACCGTCGCCGCAATGCACGACGCGTCGGAAGTGCCTGCGACTCAACCGTGGCTCACCGTCAACGGCGATGCATTGAAGCTTCCGTTCCCGGACAACTCACTCGACCGGGTCGTCTGTTCCGAGGTGCTCGAACACATCTGGGACTACCGCGGCGCCATCGCTGAGTTGGTGCGGGTCCTCAAGCCGGGCGGGCGGATGGCGGTGACCGTGCCGACGCGCTGGCCCGAGCGGGTCAACTGGGCGCTCGACTACGAGTACCACGATGCGCCGGGTGCCCACGTGCGCATCTTTCGCCAGCACGAGTTGGAGCAGGACCTCGAGGACGCCGGCGTGTGGCTACGCGGCTCGCATCACGCCCACGCGCTGCACTCGCCGTACTGGTGGATCCGTTGCGCGGGTGGCGTCGGTCAACCCGACCGGCCGATCGCGAAGCGCTACCACGACTTCCTCGTGTGGCAACTGACGAAGAACCCGAAGTGGCTGGCGCAGGTGGACCGCGCGCTGAACCCGCTCCTCGGCAAGAGCCTGGTCATCTACTCCCAGAAGGTCACTGCGTGAGCCCGGAGACAACGCGATGACCGTGCCTGGCGTCTTTGACGCTCTCGACCTCGCGGCCACCGCCGACGCGATCGCCTCGGTGCAAACGAGCGATGGCAACATCCCGTGGATTCCCGGCGGCAAAACCGATCCATGGAACCTCGTCGAGGCGGCGATGGCGCTCGACGTCGGCGGCCGATCGGACGACGCGGCCCGCGCCTACGACTGGCTGCGCCGGATGCAACGCCCCGACGGTGGTTGGCACTCCTATTACATCGGCACCGAGGTGTCTGACCCGACCCTCGACACCAATGTCGCGTGCTACGTCGCGACCGGCGTCTGGCATCACTACCTCACGACCGGCGACACCCGGTTCTTGCGGGACTACTGGCCGGTGGTGGAGCGCACCA
>JANLTQ010000088.1:0-10729 GCA_031363005.1 Acidimicrobiia bacterium
GCCACGTTGAGGATGAGGCCGGCGATCGCAGAGATGTAGATCGCGCGCACGATCGCCTTCGAACTCGACACGTTGGCCTCGAGGGTCTCCTCGGTCATGTGGGCCGAGGCGTCGAAGCCGGTAATCGTGTACTGGGCGAGCAGGAGGCCGATGTCGAAGATGTAAATCCCGACGAACGGGAAGTCCCACCCGGTGCTGTTTCCCGACGAGAACAGAAAGTCGAAATCGCGGTGACTGCTCGGGAGGATGACGAGCGCGCCGACGATGACCGCGACGCCGATCACGTGCCACCAGACACTGACGTCGTTGAAGACCGCGACGAGACGAACCCGGAACGTGTTGATCAGGCCGTGGAGCGCGAGCACACCCGCGTAGGTCAGCAGGATCCATCTCGCGGTCAACAGGTTGGAGTCGATGTAGCTCGTGATGAGGAAGTTGACGGTCGTGGCGAGACCGAAGTCGATGCTGGCGGTGATCGCCACTTGGCCGACGAAGTTGAACCAGCCGGTGAACCAACTCCACGCGGCCGAGTTCCGGTTCGCGAGCTTCGCGGACCAGTAGTAGAGACCACCGGCCGTCGGATACGCGGAGCAGATCTCCGCCATCGCGAGCCCGACCATCAGCGTGAAGAATCCGACGATGATCCAACTGAAGGTCACGGCCTTCGGTCCGCCCGCGAGGAGCGGGAGGTAGAAGGTCGTGATCCCTCCGGTGAGGATCGAGATGATCGTGAAGCTCACGGCGAAGTTGGAGAACCAACCCATGCCGCGTTTGAGCTCTTGTGCGTACCCCATCTCGTGGAGTCGATCGCGGTCCGCGTCGACCGTTTCCGTTGAGCCCAGTGGTGCGTCGTGAGCCGACACGCGGGGCCCCCTTCCCTCGTGGCGATTGTCGCAGCGGATCGTCACACACTGCGGAGCGCAATGGAAGGGGAGAGTTGCTGCGAATTCCGTCGTTCGGGATGATCAGAACGACGGAACCCGTTGCCGGGGTGACGCGAGGTGCTATTCGGGGGTGACGTAGGCGGCGGTGATGCCACCGTCGACGACTAGTTGCGCGCCGGTCATGAAGGATGAGTCGTCGGAGGCGAGGAACAGCGCAGCCTTGGCCAACTCCTCGGCCTGACCGAGCCGACCCATCGGGATGTGCACCAGGCGACGAGCCTTGCGTGCGGGGTCACTCATGAGCTCCTCGAGCATCGGAGTGGAGACCGGGCCTGGGCACAACGAGTTGGCACGGATGTTCTGACGCCCGTACTCCACCGCGATCTCACGCGTCATCGCGAGCACGCCGCCCTTGGATGCGGTGTACGCGATCTGCGCAGTGGCCGCGCCCATCAGCGCCACGAAGCTCGCGACGTTGACGATCGAACCGCCACCCGAAGCGAGCATGGCCGGAATGCCGTACTTGCATCCCAGCCAGACACCCTTGAGGTTGACCTCCATCACCCGGTCCCACGTGGGTTCCGGGGTCTCGGTGACGCCGCCGTCGTCGGCAGGGAAGATGCCGGCGTTGTTGTAGAGGACGTTGAGGGCCCCGAAGCGTGCCATCGCGAAGTCGATCATGGCGCTGACCTGATCGGGATTGGCCACGTCGACCTTCACGAACGCGGCCTCCCCGCCGGCGGCCTCCACCGCAGCAACCGTTTCCGCGCCGCCCGCTTCGCTGAAGTCGGCGACGACGATGCGCGCCCCCTCGTGGGCGAAGAGCACCGATGCCACCTGCCCCATGCCGTTACCGGCGCCGGTGATGAGCGCAACCTTGCCGTCGAGTCTGGGCATGAGTCCTCCGAGTGGGAATGGTCCGAGTTGTGAACGCAACGCGCCGATAACCTCGACCAAATGGCCGAAACTGACGATGGCGATGCCGGCGAACCTTCTTCTGATGCGCCGGTCCGGACCGCAGCGACCGGCGAAGCTACCGGCTCGACGGCCCCGACGAAGACACCGGCCGAACCGGGCGCGGCGGCTGGAGACCCGGACCTGGAGGCGCCGGCCACCGAGGAACAGCTGCACGATCAACGGGCGATGCGCCTTGCGAAAGTCGATGCGATGCGCGCCGCGGGCGTCGACCCGTACCCGGTGCGGTTCGACTTCACGACGACGGCAGGAACGATTCGCGGCGAGTACGGCGGACTCGAACCCGGCACGAGCACCGAGACGAAGGTACGGATCGCCGGTCGACTCCTACTCCTTCGCCGTCAAGGAAAACTGAGTTTCGCCACCCTGGCCGATCGGGACGGTCCGATCCAGTTGTTCGTCAGCAGTGCTGTCATCGGCGCGGAGCGACACGAAGACTTCGATCACCTGGATCGAGGCGATTGGGTCGGGCTCGAAGGCACCGTGATGACCACTCGTCGCGGTGAACTCTCGATCAACGTCGAGACGTTCGAGTTGTTGGCCAAGGCCGTGCGCCCGTTGCCGGACAAGTGGCACGGTCTGACGGACACGGACACGCGCTACCGGCAGCGGTACGTGGATCTGGTGGTCAACGAGGATGCGCATCGCATCGCCGTCGAACGCATCGAGATCATCGCGGCACTCCGCAAGCACTTGATGGGCCGGGGGTTCCGCGAGGTTGAAGGCCCGGTCCTCCAGAGCATCCAAGGTGGCGCGACGGCACGACCGTTCATCACCCACTTCAATGCGCTCGGTCAGGACATGTACCTGCGTATCGCGTTGGAGTTGCACCTCAAGCGGCTCATCGTGGGCGGCTTGGATCGCGTCTACGAGATCGGGCGCGTGTTCCGCAACGAGGGCATCGACACCACCCACATTCCCGAGTTCACGATGCTCGAGGCGTACCAGGCCTACGGCGACTACTACGACATGATGGACCTCGTCGAAGGTCTCGTCGTGGAGAGTGCACGCGCGGTCGCGCCCGAGCTGCAGGTCACCATCGGCGACGAGACGATCGATCTCACACCACCGTTCCGGCGGGCCACGATGGTCGAACTCATCAAGGAACACGCCGGCGTCGACATCAATCCCGCGATGGAGCTCGAAACCGCGCGCGACGTACTGCGCGGTCTCGATCTCGCGTTTGAACCTTCATGGGGCCCCGGCAAGCTCACGAACGAGGTGTACGACGCGTACGTCGAAGACAAGTTGGTCCAACCGACCTTCGTCCTCGATCACCCGCGCGAAGTGTCGCCGTTGGCGAGAGCCCACCGCGACGATCCCACGCTGGTGGAGCGGTTCGAGATGGTGGTGAACCGCCACGAGTTGGCGAACGCGTACAGCGAGCTCAACGATCCGATCGATCAGCTGGAACGGTTCGAGGCCGAGGCGATGCACAAGCGCGACGGCGACCCCGAGGCCGGTGACATCGACCTCGATTACGTCCGTGCGCTGGAATACGGCATGCCGCCGACGGGTGGACTCGGCATCGGCGTGGACCGTCTCGTGATGTTGCTCACGGGGACGCCGTCGATCCGGGAAGTGATCCTCTTCCCGACGCTGCGACCGGAACCCGGCATGGGTGGGCTCGGCTCGGAATCGGGCGCGGATGGCACGACGGGAATCGCGAGCGGTGGTGCCGCGAGTACCGGGCGGGAGCCGCCGGAGCTCCACGCCACGGTGGCTGCGATTGCGACTGCGCCGCCGCCTCCGGCCGGGCCGTCGAGGCTTGCGGTCCGGGCGATCACGTGGATGGTTGCGCTCGCCGGTCTGCTGTCGGTGGCGGCACTCGTTCCCTGGATCCATCGGCACGTCGAACCGTTCCGCAACAGCCTGCTTCCGTTCGAGTTACGGGTGACCGGGCGGGTGGCAACCGTGCTGGTCGGCTTGTCGTTCCTCGTCTTGGCGGACCAACTCCGCCTGGGAAAGCGACGAGCGTGGCAACTCGCAGTGGGTGTCGCCGCGTTGAGCTCCGTGCTCGAGCTCACCAAAGGCCCGCACCTGGTTGCGGCCGGGTATTCGATTGCGGTGCTCCTGCTCCTCATCGGGTTCCGCGATCGGTTCACCGCCCCGGCGGACCCGCCGTCGATCTGGCGTCTGCTCCGTCTGTTCCCGGTGTACGTCTTCGTGGTCTACGGCTTCGGGATCCTCGCCCTGTTCGCAGATCGTGACCACATCTCGCCGCGTCCGACGATTGCCGGTGCGCTCGAGACCGTGACGCTCGGTCTCGTCCACGTCTCCGGTCCGTACACCTACCAATCCCGGTTCTTCCACGACTTCTATCCGGCGGCCCTGCTCGCCGCCGGAATCTTTGGCTTCGTCGGGCTCGTCGTGGTCTTCTTCCGGCCGTTGGTGAGTCGGGACCCGCATCGGGACGAGGACTGGCATCTCGCCCAACGACTCGTGCGGGACTACGGGTGGGACACGCTCGCGTACTTCGCGTTGCGCAACGACAAGAGCTTCTTCTTTTCCTCCGACGGCGAGGCGATGATCGCCTACACCTACATGGCGGGTCACGGCTTGGCCGCGGGCGACCCGATCGGGCGGCCGGAGTCGATCGCGCTCGTCGTCGACGAGTACCTCGCGTTCTGTCGCAGCCGGGCGTGGAAGCCGGCCTTCCTTGCGGTACGTGAGGGTGATCTCCCGCTCTACTCATCACGTGGGCTCCGTCACATCTATCTCGGTGACGAGGCCATTCTGCACTGCGATGATCTGGCTCGCACCGGGGGCGCGAAGAGCGTTCGCCAGGCGGTGCGGCGCGTCGAGAAGACCCACACGTTCAAGATGATCACCGAGTCGAGTGCGTCCCCGTCCCTGGTGGAGTCGTTGAACGCCATCAGCAAACGCTGGCGGGGAAAGCACCCCGAACGCGGGTTCACGATGTCGTTGTCCGAAGACCTCGAAGGGGTCAGTCCCGAGTTCCTGCTCTGTGTCGCGTACGACTCGGATGGGGTTGCGAAAGGATTCCTGCGAATCGTCCCGGCCTACGGCCGCGATCGTGGTTACACACTCGACCTCATGCGCCATGACCCGGATGCACCGAACGGCATGACCGAGTTCCTCATCGCCAGCACGGCACTGGCGCTCGATGGTCGGGGCGTCCGCCGATTGTCGATGAACTTCGCGGCATGGGGCCGGCTGCTGGATCCGGAGATCCTTCACACGCCCGCCCAGCGCGCGGTGGCGTGGGGACTGAAGAAGCTGAATCCGTATTTCCAGATCGAATCACTCCGCACCTTCAACGAGAAGTTCGACCCGGAGTGGCTCCCGCGCAGCATCGTCTACGCCGATGCCTCGGACCTGCCACGGGTCAGCGCGTTGTACGCCGGCGTCGAGGGATTCCTGACGCTTCCGTTCGGCCGGTCGCTCTTCGTTCCGACTCCGGTTCGCGGTGAGTTGGCACCCGGGCCGAGCGCGTTGGGGGTCGAGGCTGACGTCGCGTGAACCAGCCGACCGCGTTGGTCGCCGGTGTGCTCGCGATGGCGTCGTTGTTCGGCTGCCAATCTCGGGCGGAGTTCGACGTTCGACCGATCGCTGACATCGAGGGTGCGCTTCGCAGCCGCGGCCTCGCAATCTGCGCCACGTCGGACAACTCGAAGGGTCTGGCCAATCAAGCGGCGTCCACCCGGGTACTGAACGTCGCCATCGATTGTCACGAAGAGATCGTGCCGGTGGTGGTGGACCGGTTTCGCCACGCACGCGACCGCGACGCCGCCGCTCGGAATTTCGAATCATTGAATCGACCGCGCGGCGACGGCGTGGTCTGGACGTGGGCGCAGTTCACCATCTCGGCGTTTGGGCCCCGTGACGATCAGGTCATCGACCGAGTGACCGACGCGATGGATCGACTGGGAGCCACGTGACGGATACGACGGTCGATGGGCCAGGAGTCCGACCGGCTGCGAAGCGGCGGGGCCTGGGAGTGATCGCGTTGATGTCGATCAACGTCGCTGCGATCGTCAGCGCACGGAACCTGCCGATGATGGCGGTCTACGGCTGGTCGATGCTCGCGCTCTTCGCCATTGCCATCGTCGGCTTCCTTATCCCCATCGCGTTGGTGGCGTCCGAACTCGGCACGGCATGGCCCGAGGAAGGCGGCGTCTACGCCTGGGTCCGGGAAGCGTTCGGAGGTCGCACCGGATTCCTCGCGGTGTGGTGTGACTACGCCGAGAACATCCCGTGGTTCCCGACCGTTTTGTCGTTCATGGCTGCGTCGTTGGCGTACGTGGTGAACCCGGCGCTGGCGTCGAACAAGGTGTACCTCGTGACGGTCATGCTCGCGATGTTCTGGGGTGCCACCCTCGTGAACTTGCGCGGCTCGGCTGCGTCCACCTGGCTCGGAGGCATCGGCACGGTCGTGGGCTCGATCATCCCCGCGTTCTTGGTGGTCGGGCTCGGTGTCGCCTGGTTGGCGTCGGGTGACGGCTCTGAGATCCCGTTTTCGACGCACGCGCTGGCACCGGAGATCTCGTTCGGCAACCTCGCGTTTCTCGGCGGCATCATCCTGTTGTTCAGCGGGATGGAGATGGCCGGATTCCACGCACGCGAGACCGAGAACCCCGGACGCGATGTCCCTCGGGCGATTGCACTTTCCGTGGTGGTCATCGTGATCTTTTCGATCCTCGGTTCACTCTTCCTCGCCTTCATCGTCCCGGCTCACGAACTCAGCCTGGTGTCGGGAACCATGGAGCTGTTTCAACGGGCGTTGGGGCGGTTGGGCGTCGGCTGGCTACTGCGGCCGCTCGCGCTGCTCGTCGGGTTGGGAGGCCTGGCGCACTTGAGCCCGTGGATCCTCGGACCGGCCAAAGGAATGGCCGCCGTCTCCCACGACGGTGGTGCACCGGCGCGATTCGGGCGCACCAACGCGAATGACGTGCCGGTCGGCCTCGTGATCGCGCAAGCGGTCGGCGGCAGCGTGTTCGCACTGCTCTTCCTCCTCGTCCCCAATGCGTCGACGAGTTACTGGATGCTGTCGGCCGTGACCGCACAGATCATCGCGGTGATGTACGCACTGGTCTTCGCCGCGTTCATCCGGCTTCGCTTGACGCAGCCGGAACGTCATCGTCCGTATCGCGTGCCCGGTGGCACGGCCGGAATGTGGATGGTCGGAGGCGTGGGGATTCTGGCGTCCGTGGCGTCACTCGGCCTCGGCTTCATCCCACCGGACCAACTCAAGACGGGAAGTGCTCCGACGTACGTGGCGCTGCTGGCGGCGGCGACGGTGGTGTTGTGCCTTCCTCCGTTTGTGTGGTCGGCGTGGGCGCGCCGGCGCGCGCCAGTGCGATCGTCCCGCTGATCATCGCCAACCCGCTCAGCCCGATCAGGAACCACTCGGTGCCGTCCGCGCGAACCCGTTCATCGAGGGCAGCGATGCCGACCGCCACGCTGATGACCGGGTCCAGCACCACCGCGGCCGGGAACGAGATTTCGAGCGAGCCCGCTTGGAACGCCAACTGCTGGCATAACAGCCCGACCGCGCCGGCGCCGACGAGGGTGTAGGTCTCCCACGAGCCCAGCAGTGGTTCGATCCCGTGATCGAGTTGGAAGACGAGGGTCTTGGTCAAGGCGGACGCCAGACCGAACAACGTTCCGGCGATGATCGCCAGGCCGACACCCCGGCCTCGGGCTCCGGTCGTGAACGCCACGACGAAACCCAGCACCACCAGAATGCTGCACCCGATGAGCGACGGAACCCAATGGTGGAAGTCATTCGCGGACCGACCCCCACCGGGATTGCCGACGAGCAAGAAGGTGGCGAGGCCGACGGCGATAACGCCGGCCCACGCCAGGTCACGGCGACGAACCGAGCGGCCGTTCCACCGTGCGCTCAACGGTAGGGAGAAGACCAACGATGCGATGAGCAACGGCTGGACGACGAGAATCGACCCCACGCCGAGCGCCGCGGCTTGGAGGAGATAGCCACACCCGTCGCCGACGGTGGCGGCCCACCAGCGCGGACTGCGGAGCAGACCGGTCACGAAGCCG
Organism: Acidimicrobiia bacterium; assembly: GCA_031363005.1. Lineage (GTDB taxonomy): Bacteria > Actinomycetota > Acidimicrobiia > IMCC26256 > JAENVU01 > JAENVU01. The sequence continues at coordinate 7,884 of JANLTQ010000088.1, forward strand.
GAGCCGTGGGCATCGACGTTCGCCGCTTCCTGCTGTTGCGCGACGGCACCGATCGAGAACACGAGCGCAGCAACGAGGGCCAGAAGAACCGCGAGCCACGTCATGCGCAACAGTACGCTCCCGCCGGATGATCGCTGATCTTTCGATCGTCGGCTACCCATTTCTCATTGGCGTCGCGGCGTTCACCGCGGCGGTGGTCGCGAGCGCGGTCGGGTTCCGTCGCCGTTTGAACCGCGTCGTCACGGTGACGGTGTGGGTGGTGATCGTTGTGCTCCTCGCCGGCAACGCAGCCGGATGGGTGAATCGACATTTCGACTACATGCGCACCGTCGACGACCTGTTCGGGCGGACGGCGCAGGACGAGTCGAGCGTGGCTGATATCGCCCGTCAGGACACCGTCCCTGAGCACGGTCGGGTGATCACCATTCCGATACCGGCGACGACATCGGGCTTCTCGGCGCGGGATGCGTTGGTGTATCTCCCGCCGGCGTGGTTCGAGAAGCCACGACCGAAACTCCCCGTGATCGAGTTGCTGGCCGGTGAGCCCGGCGCAACCGACAACTGGACCCAGGGTGGACTCGCGGACGTGACCAGCGACGCGTACGCCGCGAAGCATCGCGGTGTCGCTCCCGTGTTGGTCATGGCCGACAACAACGGCAGCGACACCGCCGACACCGAGTGCGTCGGGAAGGTCGAGCAATACCTCACGGTCGATGTTCCGCGCTTTGTCGGCGCACGGTTCGGTACTGCGATGACGCCGGAGCAGTGGGCGATCGGTGGTTTGTCCGAGGGTGGGATGTGCGGGCTGATGTTGTCGCTGCGTCATCCCGAGCAGTACCGGACCTTCCTTGACTACGGCGGTCTGCTCGGCCCGAGGGAGGCAGACGACAACGGCGTCGGGGACACGGTGAGCGTCTACTTCGACGGCGATGAGGCCGAGTTCTCTGCCCACGAGCCGCTCGACATCATGCGCACAAAGCGTTTCGAGGAACTGGGTGGCTGGTTCGAGGTGGGAAGCGAGGACGCCGACCCGTTGGCCGCTCAGCAGGCCCTCGTTCCGTCCGCGACGTCCGCCGGCGTGACGACGTGTTCGGTCGTGGTCCCGGGGGGCGAGCACACGTTCCAAGTGTGGACCGAGTCGTTCAAGGGTTCGCTGCCGTGGATTGCCGCTCGGCTGGGGATCGGTCCGCCGGTCACGAGGTGCCCCCATCAGTGAAGGGCCGTGCCTGATCGCCGCGTTCGGCGGTCAGTGAGCACTCGGCCATCACCGGTACGCTCCGCGATCGTGCGCGCCTCTGTGGGTTTGTCCGTCACTATTTCCGGCCTCGACCGACTGTTCGGTGACGACCTCGGCGCGGTCGTCGACGTTGCTCGACAGGCCGACGAGATCGGCGTCGAACAGCTCGTGTTCCCCGATCACGTCGCGATCGGACCGCGGCTCGACCGCTATCCGTACGGCGCTCGGTTCCCGTATCCACCGGCGGAACCCTGGCTCGAGCCGCTGACCGCGTTGGCGGCGATCGCCGGCGCGACGCGCCAGGTCCGATTGGGTACCGGCGTCCTCATCGCGCCACTCCGACCGGTGTTGCTGCTCGCAAAAACCGTTGCCACCCTCGATGTCCTGTCCCGAGGGCGCGTGGATCTCGGAATCGGGACCGGCTGGCAACGTGAAGAGTTCGTCGAGCCCGGCATGGGCTTCGTCGGTCGGACGCAGCGCATGGACGATGCCATCGCGGCATGTCGAAGCCTGTGGGGCTCCCAACCGCCGGTCTCGTTCGAGTCCGAGACGATCTCGTTCTCCGAGATCTGGAGTGAGCCTCGCCCGGTCCAGGCGCGGATTCCGGTCTGGTACGGCGGGGCACTGACCCTGCCGATGATCGCCCGGATCGCAGATCTGGGAGACGGGTGGTTGCCGCTCGGACCGACGACCGAGGAGATCGCCGTCGGCATCGAGACCCTGCGCCAAGCGTTCGCCGACCGTGGTCGCAGTCCGGAGGAACTCGGTGTGCGGGTCGGGTTGCCGCTGGTGGTCGGCGACGATGGCGCGGTGGACGTGCACGCGTCGGTTGCATCCGTCCCGAACCTCGCCGCGATGGGGGTCACCACGGTGTCGGTGGCACTCGGACGGTTCCTCACGACCCGGGCTGATATCGAACCGTTCCTGCGTGACATGGTGGATGCTCTCGACGGTTGAGTTCCCGGCGGGTGCGTTCGGCGTCGCCGTAGGCTCGCCGTCATGACGCATGACCTGATCCTTCGCAACGGCATGGTGGTCGATGGCACCGGTGCGGAGCCGGTCCTCGCGGATGTCGCGATCGACGGCGATCGCATCACGTCGGTCGGAACGGTCACCGAACCGGGACGGCGAGAGATCGATGCCGCTGGCCGATACGTGACCCCAGGCTTCGTGGACATCCATACCCACCTCGACGCGCAACTCGCGTGGGACCCGATTGGTTCGTCGTCCTGTTGGCACGGCGTCACGTCGGTGGTGCTCGGGAACTGTGGTGTGACCTTCGCGCCATGTAAGCCCGAGGACCGAACGTTCCTCGCGGAGATGATGGAGTCGGTCGAGGACATCCCGGCGCACGCGATCATGGCCGGCCTTCCGTGGGACTGGGAGAGTTACGGCGAGTACCTGGGGTCGATCGATCGCATGCCGAAGGGCATCAACGCGGGTGGCATGGTCGGCCACTGTGCAGTGCGAATCCATGCGATGGGCGAACGAGCAATGGGCGACGAGCCGGCAACGGATGCCGACATCGCCGCCATGCGCGAGCTGGTCGCCGAAGCAATCGATGCCGGCGCGCTCGGCTTCTCCACTTCCCGGACTGCGCTGCACCGCG
>JANLTQ010000112.1:0-4038 GCA_031363005.1 Acidimicrobiia bacterium
GGCGCTCGTCAAGGAGCGCGTGGACTCACTCGAGGATGTTCACGACAAGGCCGGCGTCCGGGTCACGGTGACCTACCCGAACGACGTGGAGACCGTCTGTGAGCTCCTACGGGATTCGGCTCTATTCGATATGAGGAAAGAGGAGAACAAGAGCGACGCGATGGGGGACGACCGAATCGGGTACCTCGGCATCCACTTCGACGTTGTCGCACCCCCGGGGTATCTTCCAGACGCCCTCCCCGCTATCGCTGGCGAGCACTGGTGCGAGGTTCAGGTGCACACTGGCGCCCAGACCCTCTACTCGGCGGTCTCGCACCCACTGAAGTACAAGACGCCGACCCAGCCGAGCATGGAGATTCGTCGGTCGATCAATCGACTGTCCGTGCTTGGGGAACTCTTCGACCGTGAACTTCGGGCCGCTCGGGAGGCGATCATGGAACAAGCCGATTACCCTGCCGCCCGTCTGATGTTCTCCCTCGAACAGCGATTCCTCGCACTTACCGGTCGCCTCGGCGATCCCGAGACCACGCAGATGATCGTGGACGCCCTCGCGCCCCTCTACGGGGATCTGTCACCTGAGGCGGTGGACGAGCGGCTCGCTCAGTTCGCGGAGACCGAAACCGAGGCCCTTCATCATGTGTACGACCGGCAGGTCGAAGGCGCCGAGGACGCGTTTGTGATGCAGCCCGGGAGTCTCATGATCTACGAGCGGTTGACTGTTGATGCGTTCGCTCTCCGGGACCGGTGGGTCGAGATCGGGCTTCCGCTTCCGGTGCTCGCAAACCTCGCTGCGACGTTCGGTCGGCCACTCGAAATGATCTGACCAGCTGCCGCGTCTCAGGCCGCGGCCAGGCCGCGGGACGTCGCGAAATGGTCGCGAGCGATGGCAACTCATGGCAACGCAAAAGCGCAGGTCAAGACCGTGATTGGCGCGTCGCCGCTGGTCGCGGGATCGGGCCTCTTGGCACTCATAATCCCTCGGTCGAAGGTTCGATCCCTTCCGGCCCCACCAGTAACAGGCAGGTCAGGGCGCTGTAGACGACCCGACGGACTGGCTTCGGGGACGTTCAACATTACGAACCACGTCCGGCCACGGATGTGTTGTCCCGGAGGTATCGGCACGCGCAGCATCGGACGTCGGAGGTGGACGAGCCGAGGCAGGACCGCCCCAGGTCATGCACCCGGAGAGCTCAGCCCCTGCCGCCTTGGGAAGATCAGGTTTTGCGACAGCCACTGCCCTTCGAACCTTACGAATCGAAAAACCTGTACCGCCGGAGCACGACACGCGACCGGATGCGTGACAGCGTCTGTCTGTGCATCAGGACGAGTTCTCGTGAAAGACGATGTTCGAACCGCCGAGCGTGAGCCCATCGGATCCCAGCTCGAGGCCACCGAGGTCTCACCGGGACGGGACGTCGGCTCCCTCGTCGCGGCGCTGCTGCCGCTGAGCGTCCTCGTCGGCGGCTTCGGTCTGCTCGCGATTACCAAATGGCCGGCGCTGCGCAGTGCTGCGACGAGTGGGCAGGCACTCCTCGCGATCGGCGGGATCACGGTCATCTGGATCGGCATCGGGATGGCCCTCCGGCGCTTCGTCCCGAGCCGGTGGGCACGGAGCGGCATCTCGAGCGTGCTCGCGCTCGGTCTCGTCGCGCTCCTGGTTGTGCCGTACTTCCGAAACGAGAAGGTCGTCGAACGGTTCCCCGGAGCAGCATCGGCACGCGTCGGGAGGCCGTCGCCGACGACCGATGCGCCGGCCGAGGCACGCCGTGCGAGGGAGGAGACCCTTGCAGCTTCGAGCGACCCTGCTGCGCCCGCACCCGATGCATCGGTGCCGAGATCCGACGCGTCGCCCCTCATCCCGGCAGACCCGGCGCCCAGCCCGGCACCGACGCCCAACCCGGCACCGACGCCCGCCCCGGCAACGAGGCCCGCCCCCGCGCCGGTCGCTCCCGCCGAGCCTGTCCGGATCTCGTCGGGAGCGCTATCGGGCCTCGGTCACCGCGCGAGCGGCACGGCGGCGCTCTACCGCCAGCCCGACGGCAGCTTCGTCGTCGGGCTCGAGAACATCGACATCCAGTCGGGCCCCGACTATTTCGTCTGGGTCGTGCCGGGAGCCGGCCGCGAGGACCCCGACGGTGGTACCAACCTCGGCGGTCTACGAGGGAACCAGGGCACCCAGTTCTACGCTGTACCCGCCGGGGTCGACCCGACCGGCTGGACCGTCCTCGTGTGGTGCCGCGCCTTCGCCGTCCCCGTTGCGCACGCGACGCCCGCCTGATCTTGCCGGTTCGACGGAGTACCGCTCGTTAACCGACTTGGCGGACGGGTAGCAGACGGATCGTGGTTCGGTCGACAGGTTCGGATCCAATGCGTTCGAGGAGCGCGTGGGTTTGTGCTGCGGCGAGGGGTCGGCCGAGATGGAATCCTTGGGCGAGGTCGCAGCCAAGCTCGATGAGTGCGTCGGCCTGGGTTTGGTTCTCGACTCCTTCGGCGATGGGGATCAGTCCGAGGGTGTGGGAGATTTGCACGATTGCCGCGACGAGTGACGATTCTGGGGTTCTCATGGCAGTGAGGAACGACCGGTCGATCTTGAGCATGTCGATGGGGAATTGTTGGAGGGAGGCGAGCGACGAGTAGCCGGTTCCGAAATCGTCGACGGCGAGACGGACGCCCAGCCGACCGAGGGATGCGAGCTTCGCGGCCGCGGCGGCGGGATCCTTGATGAGCGCGTTTTCGGTGATCTCGAGGATCAGTCGCATCGGATCGAGTCCACATCGGTTGAGCAACGCCTCGACACGCTCGGGGAGGTTGGCGTCGAGGAGTTGATGTGGTGAGATGTTGACACTGATCGAAGGGGCGTTCACACCACTGACATGACTCCACCGTTCGGCTTCGCGACATGCGGTGAGCAATACGTGGTTGCCGATCTCGTCGATCAGTCCGCCCGACTCCGCGAAGGGAATGAATGCTGCGGGAGGGAGGAGGCCGCGGTCGGGGTGTTGCCAGCGGACAAGTGCTTCGAACGCGGTGATCTGATGCGTTCGAAGTTCGTAGATGGGTTGGTAGTGCACGACCAGTTCGCCTCGTTCGGCGGCACCGCGGAGATGCGTTTCGAGGTCAAGGCGTTCAACGGCGGCACCGTGCATCCCGGGGGCGTACACGCGGATGCAGTTCTTCCCGTTCCCTTTGGCGGCATACATCGCGAGGTCCGCGTTACGGAGCATCTCATTCGCGTTGGTCCCGGCGTCGCCGAATGCGATCCCGATGCTCGCGGTCGTGGCGACGCGGTTTGAACCGAGCTGGACCGGTTCTGCGAGGGCGGTCATGAAGCGTGCGGCGATGTCGTTGGCGGAGCCTGGCTCGTCGAGGTCATCGATGAGTACGGCGAACTCGTCGCCGCCGAGCCGTGCTGCGGTGTCGCCGTTGCGGAGACACGCGGTGAGTCGCTCACCGACGACGCGGAGCAGATCGTCGCCGGTCGAGTGACCGAGGCTGTCGTTCACGGTCTTGAAGTTGTCGAGGTCGATGAAGAGCACCGCGAGTCGCCCGCCCAGACGTTCCAACCGCGAGGTGGCGTGATCGACCCGGTCACGGAAGAGCGCCTGGTTGGCCAGTCCGGTCAAGGGGTCGTGGAATGCTTGGTACGAGAGTTCGCCTTGGAGCCGCCGATGTTCGGTGACGTCGCGGAAACTCCAGACCCGTCCGACGACTTCGCCGCCGATCCGTTGCGGCAGTGAATCGCGTTCGACGACCCGACCGTCCTTGAACTCGAGGCTGTCGTGGCTCTGCGCGTCGGGATCTGCGTAGAGCTCTTGGACCTTGGCGACAAACGCGTCGGGGTCGACGAGCTGATCGAGAACGAAGGAGAGCGCAACGGCGTCTTCACGCGATTCGAGCACCTCTGGAGGGACGCACCACATTTCCACGAAGCGGCCGTTGTAGTTCGTGATGCGTCCCGAACGATCCACCACCAGAATCCCGTCGGCCGTGGATTCCAGGGTGGCGGCCAGCACGGAGTGCGACGCGCGGAGATCGTCG
>JANLTQ010000113.1:0-9012 GCA_031363005.1 Acidimicrobiia bacterium
CGACGATCTCCGCCGCCCGGTCGCGATCCTCTTCCACCACGAAGTCCAGACCGAGCTCGCCCGTGCCGTGGCCGACCTCGAAGCCCATCATGCGTGCCGCCGAGGGTGTTGAGTACTTGACGCTGCCGTCGGCCGCGAGCACGGTCACACCTTCGGCCAGGTTCTGCACTAGGCCGCGGAACCGCTCCTCGGACTCCCGCAGTTGCCCCTCGACCTCGCGGCGATGGGTGACGTCGCGCGCGTTGATCACGATGCCGCCGACGACCGGCTCGTCCAACAAGTTGGTCACGACGATCTCGACCCATCGGTATTCGCCGTCGACGCGACGGAATCGAGCGGTGACCGGCTCGGAGATCGTGCCGCACGCTGCGGTGGCAATCCCGGCCATCGTGGCGCGAACGGCGTCGCCGTCTTCGGGGTGGATGACCGAGAGCTTGGGGTCGAACCGATCGTGTTCGCTGATCCCCAGAAAGCGGGAAGCAGCAGGGCTGACGTACTGCGGTTGTAAGTCGCCGCTCAGCACGACGACCAGATCGGTCGAGTGTTCGGCCAACGCACGAAACCGCAAGTCACTCACATGAATCGACCGCTCGGCATTCGCTCGGTCCATGGCCGCTACCAGCGCGGCGCCAATCACATCGAGGCACTCGAGATCGTCCAGTCGCACGGTCGGCGTCGAACTCCAACGGAGCGCGACCAGACCCAGCGGGCCCGCGTCACCTGCGAGCACCCATCCTCCGTGCACCACCGACGACGACTCGTCATCCAGGAACGGACCGGCATTCGGGAGCGCGGCACGATCCGCCATGCTGAGCTCGGTCCCGGCCGGCCATACCAGCTCGGGTTCCTGCGACGATCGCAAGCAGAGCGCCGCGACATCAGCACCGAACCGCTCGGCCAGCTGTCCGAGCACTTCGCTCGCTCGGTCCTCAACGGTCTGGGGCGTTGCGTCGACCAGCGATCGCACTAGACCGGCGACCAACAGGTCAGCCGCGGCCCGACCTGCGAGTTGCTCGGTTGCCATCACCCGATCGCTGACGTCGAAGGCCACCGTCACGACTGACGTGACCCTGCCGTCGCTCGAGGTGATCGGGGCAACCGCGAGCCGCACCGTGACCATCGAGGAGTCTCGACGCCGAAAGGCGGCCTCGGCCACGATCTCGTCGCCGCGCAGGATCGCATCGACGGCGTCTCGGGCACCGTCGAGCTGTTCGTCGGCCAGGAAGGGCGGAGGTGAACCCACGACTTCCTCGGCCGTCCATCCGAACAGTTCTTCACAGCCGGGGTTCCAGAGTTCGACGTTGCCATCGATGCCGACCGCGTAGATCGCAGCGGGCGCGGCACGCACGAGTGTCCGGAACGCGGCATCGCTGCGGTGACGGGCCTCGGCCTCAGACTCAGCTTCGGAAACGTCGCGGGTGTTGAACACCAAGCCGTCGATAACCGGATCGGCGAGCAAGTCTTCTATGCGCGTCTCCAAGACCCGAACGGTTCCGTCCGGCCACACGCTGCGATAGCGCACGGTGGTGGCTTCTGCGTCACGACACGCGCGCTCGACCGCGGCGTCCACGATGACACGATCATCGGGGTGCACCACGACCGTGTGCGCTTGACCCAGCAGGTCGTCGGCCCGGACGCCGTGGAGCTCCAAGCAACTGGGACTCGCGTAGGTCACCCGCAGGTCGTGGTCGACGACGGTCACGACGTCGGTGGCGTGGGCCAGCATCGTGCGGTACCACCGTTCGCGGTCACGCAACTGTCGCTCGGCCCGCTGGATGTCAGTGTCGTCACGGACCAGAGCCACGAGCGCTTCGGGGTCACCATCGGCACCGTTCAACGCGAAGATCATTACCGTGACCGGTCGTGCGTCACCGTCGTCGCCGACTATCTCCCCTTGACTCAGGATCACGCCGGAGTCGGTGAGCGCATCCAGCACGATGTCGTCGAACGAGTCGTGATTCGTGTCGCGATAGTCGACGAACTCACGCAACTCTCGTCCACAGACGACGGCGTCAGCATCGAGGTCGAGCAGCCTTCGGGCTGCCGAGTTGAGGTGGATCAACGCGCCGTCCGGTGCCATGAGCGCGCCGTAGTCCGTGGTTGCGTCGAGCAGCGCCACGAACGAGTCCGTGATCGATGGGCCTGCCGGCGCGGGGCCAACCGTTTCACCGGCGTCCGCTCGTTCGGGTGCCGGCTCCGCCAGGGTCTCGATGGGCGTCGATCCTGCGTCGACCAACGTGACGACGTAACCGCCGCCGAGGCGCTCGGCAAGCGGCGCCGTCGACAGGTGGACGAGTTCGCCACCAAGCTCGAGGGTCGCAGGCAGTGCGGCACCGCTTCGGTCGGTCGACTCGAGGTGCAGCGCGTCGGACACGGATGCATCGATGCCGTGTCCGGTGAAAGCAGTCCACGCCTCGTTGGCGTAGTCGATGATGCCGTCCGGCGCGACGTACGCCACGGCGATGGGCAGCACTGCGACGAGAGTCTCGTACGGATCGGATCCATCGACGTCGACCGGTGCGACCTCGGCTTCGGGCATTCGGTTCGGGACCGCTTCGACTTCGATCGCGCCGATGAAGATCCAGCTGCCCTCGACACCCGACGGGGCGGCGTCGATCAGGACCCGCAGGGTCTCGATCACACCTGGTCGCGATTGCACCCGGATCGGAAAGGCCGATTTGGCACCCGCAGAGCAGGCCGCCTCGATCGCGCGCCGAACGCGGTCTCGGTCCTCCGACTGGACCACCGTCAGCCAGTCCCACCCTCGGGCGGTATCGGCGCGCAGTCCGGTGATGTCGAGGAAGTGTTGGTTGACACGAAGCAGGCCCGCCGGCGCAGTACCACGAAAGACGCCACAGCGATGATCGAGCGCTCGAAGGTCGAACTCCGAGACCGCATCGAGTGGATCGCGAGATCCACCGTCGCCGGGAACGCGATCGACAACGACTTCTGGGCCAAGTGCGGGTTCGGGATCCACGCCTGACTCTCGGCGGAACCACCGGCTCGCTTGAGGAGCTTCGCCTATCCGGTGGACGCCATTCGAGCCCTCAGCACCTTCGCTTTCGTCATGCCCCACGCAACGAGGACGGCGCCGAGGTCCGAATCGCCCAAATCGGCGAGACCTCGGGGCGCCAGGTCGTAGTCGTCGTCCGGATGAAGCCGCTCGTCGAAGGAGTCCCGAACGACGCCGGGGATCCCGAGACGAGCGAGGAGTGCCGTCGGCTCCCGGTACGCCGAGCGCACAATATTGAGAGGCGTCGAACGTTGGTCATCGACGTCGGTCCCGAACAGCTGCTCGAGCTCGCCGCCGACGCGTGCTGAGGCCGCCAGGCCCGCAGCCCGAGCTTCCTCACGGGCGCTTGCCGCAGCCTCCTCATCGAGCCGACCCCACGCATCGATGATTCGCTCGACTGCGCCTTCGACCCAACCGGGGAGGATGCGCGCGACACCCGCAACCATTTCGTCACCCAGCGCCCGCAGTCGATCGAGCAACTCCGGGTCGTCCACGGACAAGATGGTCTCATGCGAATCATCGCGGTGTCGGTGTTCGAACGAATCGTGTACCGCTGTCACTGCCTCGACGACTCGGACCCGGGCACTCCAGTGCTCGAGGTCGACGCGATTGTGCGAGACGGCGACGCGGACGGCCCACTCCTGGTCTCGGTCGCCGAGTACAAGCGCATGATCGGATTCGATCGGGCCCGAGCCCATCTCCCGGCATTGCGCGAGGCCGGCCGCACCGAGGTCGTCGACCGCGTCGAGTACCTCACGTTCCCCCTCTGGCGAGCCGTCAACTGACCCCGGAGGAGTCATCCTCGCCGTCCCGAAGTTGCCGCTCTCGTCGCGACTTTTTGTCTGTAGGGTCGCGCTTTCCGCCATCGCCAGACAAAAAGTCGCGGCGGTCAGCCTTGGAGGAGGTCACCCTCATCACCCTGGTCGGCTGACCTCCTCATCCAAGGCACACGGTCAGCCTTGGAGGAGGTCACCCTCCATGCGATTGACGGTGCAGCCGACGCCTTCGAGGTAGTTGATTGCGCCGGTGACGGCGTCGTCCTCGCCCGAGAGCTCGAGAATGACCCAGCCTGAATGCGCCTCGACCGCGGCTCGCCGCAGGTTCGGGATCACGTCGTGGGACTTCATCATCTCGTAGAGCATCGGCCGATCCACGAGCTCCTCGGGAAACGACACGTGCAAACGAATCTTCGTCATAATTCCCGCTCCTGCTCCTGCGTCGCGGGCCGCTCAGGCCCCGCTCCGCTGCTCGCTTGGCTGTCGCTCGGGGACAACGCCGCTCCGCTCATAATTCCCGCTCTTGCGACTGCGTCGCAGGCCGCTCGGGCCCCGGCTCGGGGCGCGGACTGTCGGACTCTATTGTTCCTTCCCTCGCCTTCGGCTCCTCCTTCTCCCAGGCGGGCCGCTCCGGCCTCACTTCGCTCATGATCGAACTCCTACTGACTCGAGGACATCGACGGGCGTGCCGGTCAGGCCGGTGATGAACGGGCCAAACTCGCCGTAGCGCGCCGACACCTCGTCGAACCGCATCTCGTACACGATCTCCTTCAACGCGACGGGGTCGTCGGCGAACAAGGTGACAGCCCACTCGAACTCGTCGAGACCGGTCGAGCCGGTGATGAGCTGCACCACCCGCCCGGCGTAGGTCCGGCCGACCTTGGCGTGGCCGGCCATGAGGTCTTTGCGAGCATCGAAGGCCAACGAGTACCAGTTGTCCGCACCATTGCGCCGCTTCGACATCGGGTAGAAGCACATCGCAGCCTTCACCGGCAACTGCGGGTGAACCCGTTGTTCGCGGTAGTGGGCGATCCGATCCCGCCACACCGCGAGGCGAGCTTCGATCTCCACGGCGTCGGTGATTCCCTCATCGGCCGCGAGTCGGGCGCGTTCGTCATCCTCGGTCTGCGCGTACTCGGACTGTTCGGTCAGAGACACATAGGAGTACTCCGGAAGGAGTGGCCCGACAAGCACCTCCTGCTGGAATTGCTGGAGCCGGGCGAGGTCCGGACCGACCGCCATCAGGCCGAGATCAGCCTTACTGCCGAGCACCGAGAACGCAATCACCTGATGTCCGTCCGCAACGAGCGCAGCAATCGCATCGAGCACCGGCTTGGCGGCCCCCGGATCGTCAATACGCGATCGGTCGACCCGGTAGAAGAGGTGCAACACACCCCATCCGACGGAAGGGTTCACTGACTCCAACGGCATACGCGCAGGCTACCGGCCCGGTTCGGAACAGCTCAGTTCGTGATCCCCGCATCGGTGCTCGCGGCGCGCATGAGTTCGGAAAAGTCGGCGGTGTCCTTAGCCGAAGGCGCAACGACGTTGACATCGACCCCGAAGTCGGAGAACTCCATCGTGATGCGAGAGCGCTCGACGCCCATGGTCTCTCGAATCGGCAAGTCGTCTTCGCTCAGCCACACGTCAACCGGCACGTCCGGCACCTTGAACATCGACATCGACTTCTTCACGTTCGCGGCGACGTCCGGGTCGAGCCCGGCGATCGCTTTCCCCAGGTTGATGCGCGTACGGAAATGGGTCGTGGGAACTCCGTTGACGGTTTCCTTCCCGATCTCTTCGACCTTCCCGGCGCCGCGGAGCGACTGCAGAAAATCCGTCGGGTTCTGCTGTTGGGTCGCGCCGCCGAGTCCGCCCGCGCTCGCGCCGCCGGGGAGATCCAACTTGAACCACGACTTACCTTGCAGCGCGGCGGGTACGCCATTCTCGCCGTTGAGCAGGTCACCCATTCCCATGTACATCGTGCCGTCCACGATGCGCAGCTTGATGGTGCCCTCCGGGGCACCACGCCCGAGGCTGCCCGTGTCCATGGACATCTCGACTGAGTTCGTCTCGAAATCGACGGTGCCTTCCATGGTGACGTCGATCGTCTCGCCACCGATCGGAGCCGACACCGACATTGACACCTTGGCGGACTTGGCGTCGGCAGCCTTGTCGGCGGCACCGGCCACCAGCTGCGACGTCGAGACCTTCGACGACGCCTGCTTGACCCCGCTCCCGCAGGCGCCGAGCGCGAGGACGATGATCATTCCGGCGACACCGGTGCGGACAGCAGTGCGACGCATGTGAGACCCTCTCAATCGGATCTCCGCATCTTCGGCGTGCGCAGACCGGCGCTGAAGGTAGTGGTAACGCAAACGAGCCGCCCCGGAGGGCGGCTCGTTCAACGCATTTGGTTCTGAAGGACTAGAAGTCCATACCGCCCATGCCGCCCATGTCGCCACCCGGCATTGCGGGTGCCGCGGCGGGCTCGGGCTTGTCGGCAACCACAGCCTCGGTGGTGAGGAACAAGGCTGCGATCGACGCTGCGTTCTGCAGTGCCGAGCGGGTCACCTTCGCGGCGTCGATGACGCCGGCCTTCACGAGGTCTTCGTACTCACCAGTGCGGGCGTTGAGACCGTTCGAGCCCTTGAGGCTGCGGACCTTCTCCACGATGACGCCACCTTCGAGACCGGCGTTGACCGCGATCTGCTTGAGCGGCTCTTCGAGCGCACGGGCAACCAAACGAGCGCCAGTGGCCTCGTCACCGTCGAGGGTCTTCGCGAGCTCGAGCACCTTGGCCTGCGCACGGAGCAGCGCAACGCCACCGCCGGGCACAACACCCTCTTCGACTGCAGCCTTGGTGGTCTGCACCGCGTCTTCGATGCGGTGCTTCTTCTCTTTGAGCTCAACCTCGGTAGCAGCACCGACCTTGATGATTGCGACCCCGCCGGACAGCTTCGCGAGACGCTCCTGGAGCTTCTCACGGTCGTAGTCCGAGTCGGTGTTGTCGATCGCGGCGCGGATCTGGTTGATCCGGCCGGCGACGTCCGAGCGCGAGCCCGAACCATCGACGATGGTGGTCTCGTCCTTGGTCACGACGACCTTGCGAGCCTTGCCGAGCAGTTCCAGGCCGACGCCCTCGAGCTTGAGGCCGACTTCCTCGGAGACAACCTGGCCGCCACAGAGGACCGCCATGTCCTGGAGCATTTCCTTGCGCCGCTCGCCGAAGCCGGGAGCCTTGATGGCCACGGACTTGAACGTGCCACGGATCTTGTTCACGACGAGCGTGGCCAGAGCCTCGCCCTCGACGTCCTCGGCGATGATCGCCAGTGGCTTGCCGGACTGCATGACCTTCTCGAGCACCGGCAGCATGTCCTTCACTGCCGCGATCTTCGAGCTCACGAGGAGCACGTAGGCGTCGTCGAGGACGGCCTCCATGCGCTCCGGGTCGGTCACGAAGTACGGGGAGATGTAGCCCTTGTCGAAGCGCATGCCCTCGACGAGGTCGAGCTCCATGCCGAAGGTCTGGCTCTCCTCGACGGTGATGACGCCGTCGGTGCCGACCTTTTCGAGCGACTCGGCAATCATCTTGCCGATCTCGTTGTCCGCGGCGGAAATGGCCGCAACGTTGGCGATCTGCGCCGGGTCGGTCTTGACGCTCTTCGATACGGACCGGATCGACTCGACCGCGGTGACGACCGCAGCCTCAATGCCCTTCTTCAGGACCATCGGGTTCGCGCCGGCTGCGACGTTGCGCAGACCTTCACGGACCATCGCCCACGCGAGGACCGTCGCGGTCGTCGTGCCGTCACCGGCAACGTCGTCGGTCTTCTTCGCGACTTCCTTGACCAGCTCGGCGCCGATCTTCTCGTACGGGTCTTCGAGGTCGATCTCCTTGGCGATCGACACACCGTCATTCGTGATCGTGGGCGCGCCCCACTTCTTCTCGAGAACGACGTTGCGGCCTTTTGGCCCAAGCGTCACCCGGACGGCGTCAGCAAGCTTGTTCATGCCCGCTTCCAACGACCGGCGAGCGTTCTCTCCGTACGCGATCTGCTTCGACATTGTGGGGTACCCCCTGGGGGATCGAGGACTGGGGTCCGGATCGATTCTCGAGATCCGTTAGCACTCGCCTCAAACGAGTGCTAACCCATGTTGGCACTCTCGGTACCCGAGTGCAAGTTGACCGAGCGCCCAAATCACGGGGATAGGGTCGGGCCATGGCCGAGATGCATGATGCGACCGAGGAGTACCTCGAGACCATCCTCGAGCTCGAGGAGGAAGGCATCGTCCCGATTCGCGCCCGGCTCGTCGAACGCCTCGGGGTCTCAGCTCCGGCCGTGTCCGAGCAGGTCAATCGGCTCGTCGACGGCGGCTACACCGAGCTCCTCGACGATCGCAGCCTGCGGCTCACGTCGAAGGGGCGGACGCTCGCAACCACCGTCGTCCGTCGCCACCGCCTCGCCGAGCGGCTGCTCGTGGACGTCATCGGCCTCGAATGGGAGAAGGTCCACAAAGAAGCCGCGCTCTGGGAACACGTGATCTCGGCCGACGTGGAACAGAAGCTCATCGAGCTCCTCGGCGACCCGGCAACCTGCCCGCACGGCAATCCCATCCCGGGCTCACAACGCCGCGTCGACACCGGCCTTCACGTTGCACTGACTGATTCGCCGCCCGGCCCGGTCGTGGTCGCACGCATCAGCGAGAAGCTCGAACTCGACAAAGATGCCCTCGGCCTCATCGCCGGCGCATCCCTGATACCGGGAAATGATGCCGTGGTGCTCGCGGCGGCGCCCGGGGGCGTCCGCGTGAAGACCGCCATGGGTGAGTACACGGTGCCCGACGCGTTGGCCCGATCGATGTGGGTCACGCCTGCGGGCTGACCCGAGCGCGCGCCCGCCGGCGCGTCAGAGGTTGGTGCGGTAATCCTCGGCGACTGCGTCGTCGATCGTACGAGCGACCGCAGGATCCTCAGTACCCAATCGGCGCGCGAACATCGCACCGAACGAGAGCGTGCGCTTCTCCGGCCACGTCTCTGATTTCCACAGGGCCGATCGAATGAACGCCTTCGAACAGTGGAAGAAGCATTGGTCGACCTGGACCCGGATCGCGAGGATCGCCGGCCGACCACGGGCCGCAAGTCGGTCGAGCAGCTCGACATCGGTGTGCAGCGACGCGCGACCGTTGACCTCCATTGTGCCGCGCATGATCACGATCGCG
>JANLTQ010000163.1:0-3771 GCA_031363005.1 Acidimicrobiia bacterium
GCGAAGGGTTTGCCCGCCGTGCTCGACGACGCCGAGTTCACCGCGATGCTCTCGGGTGTGGTGGACCGAGTCTTGGACGCAGTCCACGAACTCGACCCCACCGCGAGCGTCATCGTCGAGAAGAGCCCGGCTCACAGCCGACACACCGAACTCATCGCGAAATACCTGCCGGACGCGACGTTCATCCACATCATCCGAGACGGTCGCGACGTCGCGGCGTCGTTACAGTCGGCGTCGCGCGGGTGGGGTGCGTATTGGGTCTCCGGTGGCATGAAGTCCGCGGCGCGATCCTGGCGGAGTTCGGTGTTGGGCGCCCGTCAGGCGGCCACGACCGGTCGCTATACCGAAGTCAGATACGAGCGGCTGCGCGCCGGCGACCCCGCGCCGCTGCAGCAGTCCTTCGCGGCAGCCGGCATCGACATTGACTTGGCCGAGTGCACCGCGCTGCTCGAAGAGTTCTCACTGAGCCGAATGGCGGCAGGAACCGCGCCGAGCAGTATCAGCCTCGGCGGTGAAATGGCACAGCGCATCGACTCTCTCCAGGAGCCCAAGGGCTTCTTCGGACGGGGCGCGGTCGGGGGGTGGGCCCAGTCCTGGACCCCAGCTGACCGGCTCCTCTTCGACGCAGTTGCAGGAGACCTGCTGATCGACCTCGGCTACGAGCCCGACCACGAGTGGGCCGGCTCCGCCCGGCGCCGTTCGGCGTATCGCGCCGACGTCAAGCTCCGGCGCCTGGTCGGCAAGGTCGGGAGACGAATCGGTCGGCGGGCCGACCGCGTTCTCGGCCAACTTCCGGACTAGAACAATTCGATGTCGCCGAGGGTGAGGTCCCAGCCGCTCGGCGCCGCTCCCTCACCGATCGGACGACACGTCAACATCGGCCCGACCCCCGGCAACCGCACCATGCCGCCCGGCCAGACCGGCGGACCGCCGAGGGCGAGGATGTAATCGGCGTTTGCGACCCGGGCCAACTCCTTCACCAACCCGGCGGCGACCTTCCGGTCGCCGGCAGGCGTCACCAGCGCGACCAGCGCTGCCTCGTGCGCAGAACCCCGCGCGCGGATCCGGAAGATTGCCAATCCGTCCGCCACGCCGCTGGAGGCCACGAGCGCGCGGTATCCAAGCAACGGAGTTCCGAACCGCCACCGAAGAAAATCACCGGTGACATTCGTGGTGAGGTCGGCACTTCGAGCACGCCGCGCGATCAGCGAATCGATCGCGGGTGCATCTGCGAGGACGTCGGCAGCGGGAAGCCCGGCGCTACTCGGCGTGGACCAGCGCTCCGCCGGCACACGCGCCTTCGCGATACGCGCCACGCGTCTCCAGCGGGTCGGCCGCACCACGGTGGGGAGGGTACCGACCTCACGCCATCCCATCTTGAGGTATCCCGGTCGGCTCTGGTCGTTCGGCGTGTTGAACACGAACTCGACACCTTCGGACGCGAGCTCGTCGAGCGCGTGCAGCGTGAGGCGGGTGAAGATGCCGCGACCCTGGTAGTCCGGATGGGTGGCGGTATCGACCGCTCGAACCGCGCGGACGACCCGGCCGTCGGCGAGGAACTCCCATCGCATCAGCGTGCGGAACCCGGCGATACGGTCGCCGTCGCATGCGATCCACGCGGGCGACGGTCCGAACGCGTTCTCTCGGTGTTTCCACGCGAACAACGCCTCGTAGCGATCGTCGACCTCGCGGCCGAGCGAGACGCGCAACAGGTCGAGGATGGCGGCGCGGTCGGAGTCATCGGCGCGCCGGAACACGAGATCGTCGCGGGCCTCGGTCATCGCGTCACCGGCCGCGGCGCGACCGATCGGTAGACCGCTTCGAGGCGCGCGACGGTCCGCCGGATGTCGAAGCGCGCCGCGCTCGCACGCGCACCCTCGCCCAATCGCGCTCGGCGATCGGGGTCGTCAACCAGCAGGTGGATCGCGTCGGCGAGGGCCGCGGGATCGCGCGCGGGGACCAGGATCCCGTTGCTCGCGTCGATGGCTTCGGGTACCCCGCCGACCGCAGTGGCCACCACCGGGAGACCGAGCGCGAGTGCCTCCATCAGCGCCACCGGCAGACCCTCGTTGTTGGACGCGAGGACGAAGCCGTCGCACGCGCTCATCACTCGGACGGCATCCGCCCGTTCCCCCATGATCTCGACGATGGATTCGAGGCCCAGCCGCGCGTGCTCAGCACGGATCTCGGCCTCCAGCGGGCCTTGGCCGACTGCGAGAATCCGCACAGCCACACCCGCGTCGAGCAGACGACGCGCCGCGGCCAGGAGGTTGGGATAGTCCTTCTGCGCGCGGAGGTTGGCGACGGTGCCGAACACCACTTCGTCCGGGGACAGTCCCAGCTCGAGCCGCACGCCGGCGCGATCGGCCTGGGCCCGGACCGCGTCCAGATCGATGCCATGGACCAAAACTTCTGTCCGAGCCGCGATGCGAGCAGGGAGGGTGGCCGACGCGAGGTCGGAGACCGAGAGGTCCGCAGCATCCAGCCCGATCGTCGCACCGTTCAGCATCCGGCTCGGCGCCGCGAAACTGCCCCACGTGTTGTGGAGCGTGTACATCGTGGCCGGGCGATACCGCTTGGGCAGCGAACGAACGACGAGCCGCGCAATTCCCGCCGGGTACGGCGAATGCGCGTGCAGGATGTCGACCGGGTGATCGACGAGGTGCCGGCGCAGGCGCGCGGCCCAACGAACATCTCGTTCGTCATGCACGTCGAGACAGGTGGTCGACACGCCAAGCGCTTCGAGGTCCGGGACCAACTGCTGCTTCCACGGCAGGAGGTACGCGCACGAGATGTCGAACTCATCACGCGAATGCTGACCGGCCGCAGCGACCAACAGCCGCTCGGCGCCGCCCGGCCCGAGTCCCTTCACGAGCCAGAGAACGCGCACTAGCGGCGGGCGCGGGAGTACAGGGAACGGCCGGCTCGGGCGAGACGCGATTCTGGTGCGACGCGAGCCCGGACCCGTTGCGCCGCCCGGCGAATTCCTACTGAGTACCGGCGCAGCATCTCGTACTGCAGATGATCCAGCCGGGCGCGGCCTCGATACTCGGCGAGATAGCCGTCGATGTCGGTGAGCGAGAAGGCCCGGCCGTTGTCCGCGTACTTCGCGACCCGCGCCGTGAAGTCAGGTCGCAACGAACCCGTCGGCCAATCGCCGATCAGGGTGGTCGTGACGAAGTTTCCGATCAAGAGGTCGTCGAAAATCTCCCACTCGACCGCGCTCATCAACGAGTGACGCGGTGCGCCGAACCGCACCGACCGCCCGGTGCCCGTGCCGATCGGGAACTCGTGGTCATGTCCGCCGACGCGGAAGACCACCGAGTCGACCACATCGGTCAACGAGTCGATGGCACCGAAGTAGCTCGCGATCTTGGCCACGTCGTCCGCAGTGAGCAGCTCGTCCCAGTCGTCACCGAAGAGGATCGCCGGTTGCGGTTCGACGATGTTCTCTGGGGGGTCGAGGCGGTGGACCGATCGGTCGTTGCAGTCGTACCGAATGAAAGCGGGCAACAGTTCACCAACCGCTGGATCAAAGCCGACCCCGAAGTCCTCGAGCGACGTGGCGTACTCGTTCACCCACACGCTGTCCTCGCGTTGATAGCGGTGCAGCGATGCAAACGGCACGAAGGCGGTGGCGCCGAGCAACTCCATCTTGGCGTTGATGGCGTACCCCGGTGGGATGCGTTGTGCCGCGCGCGGTGGGATCCGATTCCCGTCGACGTCGAGATAGTTGATCATGTCCGCGTCGCCGTACCCGGACAGCGCGAG
>JANLTQ010000206.1:0-2732 GCA_031363005.1 Acidimicrobiia bacterium
GCCGCGAGGATCTCGTCGGCCCCCTTGATCCAGTACGCGGCCCGGCCGACGGGGCCCTTGATGCCGGCGACGATGACACCTTCGTACAGGCGGTCCAGGTACAACTTGTTGACCAGGAACGTGTGGCCGGCCTTGAGCGCGGGGCTGCGCGCGGTGAGACCGCGCAGGCCGCTCAGTTCCTTGCGCCCCCACCAGAAGGCTGCGGCGATTCCGATCGCAGAAAGCGCCACGCCCACAGAGAGCACCGCCAACCCGGTATCGAACGTTGGCACGAAAATGTTCTCAGGGAACGCCACGCGTGGCTCGACGTACTCGAGGAACTTCTCCACACCGAACGGAGCCGCATTCGCCAACCCGGCGATGACGCTGAAGCCGGCGAGTGCGACCAACGGACCGGTGATCGCCTTGGGCGACTCGTGCGGGTGGTGGTTGCCGCGGTACTCACCGAAGAAGGTCAGGTACACGCACCGCGTCATGTAGGCCGCGGTCATGAGCGCCCCGATCAACCCGACGACCATGAAGACCTCGTAGCCGTTGTGGCCGGCAGTCGCGAGAATCTCGTCCTTCGACCAGAAGCCGGCGAGCGGGAAGATTCCGGCGAGGGCGACGGAACCGATGATGAACGTCCAGAACGTGACCGGCATGTATTTCCGGAGGCCGCCCATCTCCTTCTTCATGTCGAAGGAGTGGTGCGAACCGGAGTGACTGATCGATCCGGCACCGAGGAAGAGGAGCGCCTTGAAGAAGGCGTGGGTGAAGAGGTGGAACACCGCACCGACCCACGAACCGACTCCGAGCGCCATCACCATGTACCCGAGCTGGCTGATCGTGGAGTACGCGAGCACCTTCTTGATGTCGTCCTGCACGAAGGCCAGCGATGCACCGACCAAGATCGTGATGCCGCCGATAACCGCCATGGCGTTGACGCCGCCGTCGTGGATCGAGAAGCCCTGCCAGAAGACGCCGTACAACCGCGCGCCGAGGTACACCCCGGCCACCACCATGGTGGCGGCGTGGATCAGTGCCGAGACCGGCGTGGGACCGGCCATTGCGTCGGGCAACCAGGTGTGGAGCGGGAACTGACCGCTCTTGCCGATGATGCCGATGAGCAGGCACGAGGCGCCGACGACCCAGACGGTGTGCCCACCGACGCCTTCCAAGGCGGCGGAGTTCACCGCGCCGATGTCGAAGCTCTGGCCCGCCGCGAAGAACGTGACGATGACACCGATCATCAGTCCGATGTCACCGGTCCTCGTCGTGAGGAACGCCTTCAACGCGGCGTTGGTGTTCTCCTGCTCTTCCCACCAGTGGCCAATGAGCATGAACGAACACAGACCGACCAGTTCCCAACCCACCAGGAGCTGGAGCGTGTTGGAGGCGACGACCAACGTGAGCATGGAGGCGGTGAACAAGCTCAACGCAGCGTAGAAGTAGGTGAAGCGGACGTCGCCGTGCATGTAGGCGGTGGAGTAGATGTGGACGAGCAACGAGATGAACGTGACGACGAAGAGCATCATCACCGCGAGGCCGTCGATCCGGGTGCCGACCGAGAACTCCATCCCGGCGTTGCGCCACCAGGTGATGGTGTGCACGACCGGCGTGACCACGGCTTCGTGGCCGGCTTCGAGGAACAGGCCCTTGCCGAACGCCTTTAGTGCCTCTCCACCGTGGGTACCGGACGCGTCTTCCACTCGCTGGAACCACTGCACCGCGGTGATGCACGCGAGCACGAAGGACGAGCCGACGGCGAAGATGCCGATCTCGGATCCGCCCTTTGGCAGCTTCTTGCCGAAGAACAGGATGAGGACGAAGGACAGGACCGGGATGGCCGGGATGATCCACGCGTAGTCGAGCACGGTCAGCCTCTACCCCTTCAACTGTTCGACGTGGTCGAGATCGGGGCTGCGCAGGTTGCGATAGATCAGCAGCACGATGGCGAGACCGACGCCCACTTCGGCGGCAGCGATCGTGATGACGAAGAGCGCAAACACGTCACCGGCGACCGAACGCAGGTACGCCGAAAAGGCGATGAAGTTGATGTTCACTGCGTTCAGCATCAACTCGACGCTCATGAGTACAAGGACTCCGTTGCGGCGGGCGAGCACGCCGTAGACGCCGATGCAGAAGAGGATCGCGGCAAGCACGAGGAACTGGTTGAGGATCACGTCAGTCCCTCCGCGCGATCACGACGGCACCGACGAGCGCGGCGAGCAACAGGATCGAGACGACTTCGAAGGGGACGACGTACGCGGTGAAGATCGAGTCCGCGAGGGTCGACGCCTGGCCGACGTGCAGCAGCTGCTCGCCCTTGGCGCCGCTGATCGCGATCTCCTTCTTGCCGAACTCTTGGATCAGCAAGGTTCCGAGCACGCCCGCAAGGAACACGCTCACGACCGCGGCCTGCCACCGCTGGTCGTTGTCCAGATTCGTGTCGCCGCCCATCGGCGCACGCGTGAGCATGATCCCGAAGAGGAACAGGATGATCACCGCGCCGATGTAGATGATGACCTGCACCCAGGCGACGAACTCGGCGGCGAGCAGGATGTACTGCGCCGCAGCACCGGCCATGACGACCACGAGGTACAGCGCGGAGTGCACCACGTTCTGGGACCGGACCACGCCGATCGCGGCGAGCACCATCGCCACCGCGAGCACCCAGAAGAAGATGATCTGGACCAGCACTACTTCTAACCTTTGACGACGGCGCCGAGTTCGAGGGGCTCGGGTTCGGG
>JANLTQ010000230.1:0-3318 GCA_031363005.1 Acidimicrobiia bacterium
TGATGGAAGGCGAGTTCGACTACGTCGTCATCCACGACCCGCAACCGGCAGCCATCCTGTCGCTGGCGGGAGCCTCGAGTGTGAACGGTCCGAACACGAAATGGATCTGGCGCTGTCACATCGACCTCACCGCGGCGAACCCCGAGGTGTGGGAGTTCTTCCGTCCGTACGTCGAGCAACACGACGCGTCAGTGTGGACCATGCCCGAGTTCGTGCCGTCGTCGCTGAAGATGGATCGCATCGTGCAGGCTCCTCCGTGCATCGATCCGCTCTCGGTGAAGAACTTGGACCTCCCCGAGCCGTTCATGCGCGAGATCGTGAAGCAGTACGGCATCGATCCGGATCGTCCGCTGCTCTGCCAGGTGAGTCGGTACGACCCGTGGAAGGACCCGATCGGTGTGATCGAGGCCTACCGCATGGTGAAGCAGGAGATCCCCGACGTTCAGCTGGTGCTCGCCGGTTCGATGGCCACGGATGACCCCGAGGGCTTTCAGGTCTGGGAAGAGGTCGACGCGGCACGCGAGGGTGACCGAGACATTCATCTCCTCTCCAACATCCAGCAGGTCGGCAACGTGCAGATCAACGCGTTCCAACGCGCCGCTGACGTCGTGATTCAGAAGTCCCTGCGCGAAGGCTTCGGCCTCACGGTGAGCGAAGGCCTCTGGAAGGGCCGGCCGGTCATCGGCGGACGCGCCGGTGGGATCACCCTGCAGATCCACGACGGTGAGAACGGCTACCTCGTGGACACCGTCGAGCAGTGCGCGCAGCATTCGATCGACTTGTTGAAGGACCCCGAGCGAGCGAGCGCGATGGGTGAGTCCGGCAAGGAGCACGTGCGGAAGAACTTCCTGTCGACCCGCGAGCTCGAGGACTGGATCACCCTGTTCAACCAGCTCGCGAGCTGACACCGCTGCCCGGATGATCGTCGTCTCGCACCGCGGTCCCGTCAGCTTCGGGCGCGAACCCGACGGTCAGTTCACGGCACGTCGGGGCGCGGGTGGAGTGGTAAGCGCACTCGCACCACTCCTCACCGACCGCGCCGACGCGCACTGGATCGCGGCGGCCATCGGCGAGGACGACCGCGCCGCAGTCGCGGCCGGCGCCGTTTCGACGCCGGGCCTGAACGTGGAGCTCGTCTCGTTCGATCCCGAACTCCACCGGTTGCACTACGACGTGATGTCCAACCGGATTCTCTGGTTCTGCTTTCACGGACTCTTCAACCTGCCGAGCGAGCCGAACTTCGATCGCTCGATGCACGCCGCCTGGGATGCGTATCGGGAGGTCAACCACGCGTTCGCCGAAGCGATCGCGACGCGTGCGAGCGCCGGCGAGGTCGTGCTCGTCCAAGATCTGCAGCTCATGCTCGTCCCGGCCTTCCTGCGCGAACTCCGTCCCGATCTCGCGATCGCCCACTTCACCCACACACCGTTCTGTGGACCGATGGAGCTGCGAGTGCTTCCCGACCCGATCGCGGAAGAACTGTGCGCGTCGCTCGCCGATACTCCCTCCGGATTTCACACGGAACGCTGGGCCGAAGCGTTCCGTCGTTGCGCACGAGACGTCCTGGGCCGGAATGCGTCGAGCACGTTCGCCGCGTCGTTCGGACCCGATCCCGAAGATCTCGCCGCCGCATCGGCCACACCCGAGGCGGCCGAATCGCTGCACGCCCTGGAATCGCAGATCGGCGACCGCCGCTGCATCGTGCGGTCTGATCGCGTCGAACTCTCGAAGAACATCGGCCGCGGGTTCCTCGCGTTCGACGAACTCCTCGAGACCCATCCGGAGTGGCGTGATCGCGTCACGTTCGTCGCGATGTTGAATCCGTCACGCGAATCGATCGTCGAGTACCGCAACTACCGGACCGACGTCGAAGCGATCGCGGCTCGTGTCAACGCGCGCTGGGGTACTGCCGACTGGCAGCCCATCGTCCTCGACACGCGCGACAACTTCCCGCGCTCGGTTGCTGCTCTCGAACGCGCCGACGTGATCCTCGTCAACCCGGTGCGCGATGGCCTCAACCTGGTCGCCATGGAAGGTCCCCTCCTCAACGAACGCGACGCAGTGCTCTGTCTGTCACGCGAGGCCGGCGCCTTCGAACTCCTCGGCGAGCATTGCCTCGAAGTTCACCCGTTCGACGTCAGTCAGACGTCCGAGGCATTGCACGCCGCACTCTCGATGGCACCCGCGGAACGGGCGGTCAAGCGCGTCGGGCTTCAGGCCGCGGCGCGATCCCGCCCGGCCGAGAACTGGCTGACCGAACTCGTCAACCGCGCGCGCTGACTGCGCGGACCAGACCGGTCAAGAGCTCGAGCAGTCCGGACGGGCCGTCCACCAACACGTCGGCCGTTTCCAGGAGTTCGGCCGGGGCTTCCGTGGATCGGACTCCGATCCGGACTGCGTGACCGAGGGCTCCGGCTGATCTCAAGCGCGCCAGGGCGGCGAACGCACTGAGGTCACCGTGGTCGTCACCCGCGAAGAGCGCCGCGTTCATCCCTGCACACAACTGCTCGACGGCACTCCCCTTGTCCACCGCGACCGGGGGCCGGAGTTCCACCGCCATCTTCGTGGGGTACTCGGTGAGTCCGTGTGCCTCGGCCGCCCGGTGCGCCCAGCTCTCGGCGTTCGGGCCGCGTTCGGCACAGGTCCGCCAGTGCAGCGTCACCGCCACCGATCCCTTGCGTTCCACGAACACATCGTCCAGCTCGGCCTCGGCGGCGTCGGCAACGGCCGCGATCGCCTCGGCGTAGGCAAGCGCGCGTTGGTCCACCACGATCTCGTCACCCACCGCGCGTTCCAGGCCGTACTGGCCGACGAGGTCGAGACCGTCCACGGGCAACGCCGCTCGGAGGAACGAGACCGGTCGACCGCTCACGATCGCGACGCGTCCGAACTGTGCGACCAGCGCGTGCAGCAGGTCGACGACGCCATCGAGGGGCCGCGCGTCATCGGGATGGTCGACGATCTCGGCGAGCGAACCGTCGAAGTCCATCACGATCGCGCCGCGCTCGGGATGGGCGACGAACGAACCGAACAGTTCGAGGTTCATGTGAGACTCGCCGAGCGAGCGGTCAGGAACCGATCACCACGATGCAGTCGGCGTCGGTGACGAAGGGCTGGGGCGTCGGCATCGGTTGCACCTTGGCGCCGGGCACGAGCGCCGCCACCGCAGTGCACGGAGCGGTCTTGCCTGCCTTCACGTCGACGAAGGTCCCGGACCGGACCGGAGTCAGGTTGTTCGCCGGCAAGGTCTTGTAGCCCTTCGCCTTCAACGTGTTCGTGAGGGTTGACGCCACGCCTTCTCGTCCCGACGCGTTGAGC
>JANLTQ010000289.1:0-5729 GCA_031363005.1 Acidimicrobiia bacterium
GGTGGCGCCGATCGTGGCGACCAGGGGACCGCCGCTGTCGCCTTGGCACGCATCCTTGCCGCCACCGGCCTGCCCCGAACACACCATGTGGTCGCCGATGTATTGGCCGGCGTACAGGCCGCACGTGCCCGAACTGGTCGGGCCGCCGAGATCTTGGAGCGACACACCCTGCAACAAGTTCGGGTACGTCGTTCCGGAGGTCGAGATGTTGCCCCAGCCGTAGGTGTCGAGCGGAGCCGACAGAGCCGGGAATGTCGGTGAAGCGTTGAGCGCGAGGGTCGTTGCCGCAGGGACGGGAGTTGCGAGACGCAGCAGTGCGACGTCGGACGTCGACTCGGTGGCGTTGTACAGCGGGTGCACGATGATCTGGCTCAGCGCATGACGGTCACCGGCCGCAATGGCATTCAAGTCGGAGATTCCCCACGCGACGTTGAGGGCGCTCGGTGCGGTTGCGGTCACACAATGCGCGGCGGTCAACACCCACTCGGCATTGATCAGGGTGCCGCCACAGAACTGTGCGTCGAACGCGTTCGCAGTGCTGGAGTGAAGCAGGGCAACGGTCCAGGGCACGGTGGCCGCGTCGACGGTGGTCCCACCGATGATCCGCGGCCCGGGAATCGAGATGGCGGTCGCGATCCCGCCAGGAACGGCGACGGCGCCCATGCACGCCAGCGCCACGATCAATGCCAGACGACGCCCCACGACAACCCCCAGAGACCTCAGGACGAAGGGCCGGAGGTTAGTGCTCGCTGAAGAACTTGACGATCCAACGGCCGACGTCGAGACGGTTGAGTGGGCGTCCGAGCGTCGCTCGAGCCAGCGCCACCTTCTCCGATCCGATGAGGTCGACGCGTTGGGCCAACAGATCGTCCGCCAGCTCCGGCACGTACTCGGGATGTGGTTGCAGGGTCCACGCGCGTTCGCCGATCAGCAGCCCGGCGACGGGACACCCCGGGCTACGCGCCATCAGCTCCGTCCCGTCGGGAACTGCGACGACCTGATCCTCGTGGCTGGCGATCAGCGAGAGCGTCGAATGCATCGGGACCATCCACGGTTTCGTCGCGACGATCTCGTAATCCTGCACGCCCACCTGCCATCCGTCGGCGGCGCGCTCGACCCGGCCGCCGAGCGCTTGCGCGGCGAGTTGGTGCCCGAAACAGATGCCGACGTAGGGATGTTCCCGAGCGATCAACTCGCGCAGCAGATCTTCGGCGGCGGAGATCCACGCGTGACCGTCGTACGCCGAGCACCGACTCGGCGACAACAACCAGCCGTCGCACTCGTTGATCGAGGTCGGGAATCGATCCTGGTCGATGTCGTACCGAACGAGCTCGATGTCGGCACCTGCGAGCACCGAGGTGATGAGTTCCGGATAGTCGCCGGCGATGTGGGTGCTCGCCGGCGCGACGTGCCCGGCCATCAGGAGTCCTACGCGCATCGCGGGCTCAACGGAATGAGAAGACGGACGCGCTCGGACCGTCGAGCGGAGGGAGATGTCCCGCCTCGCGCAGGATCGGCATCACGCCCTCACCGAACCAGTACGCCTCCTCGAGATGGGGATACCCCGACAGGATGAACTCTTCGAAGCCGAGCGCCTGATACTCGAGCATCCGGTCCGCGACTTCTTCGTAGCTGCCGACGAGCGCAGTCCCGACGCCGCCGCGCACGAGACCGACGCCGGCCCACACGTTGGGATGAAGCAGGAGTTGGTCGCGGTCACCGCCGTGCAGCTCGGCCATACGCCGCTGGCCGACGGACTTCGTGTTCCCGAAGTCGGTCTGCGCGGCCGCGATGTCGTCGGGGTGCATGGCCGCCACCAGTGCGTCGGCCGCGGCCCACGCGTCGCCGGCGGTCGGACGGGCGATCACGTGGAAGCGAATGCCGAACTTCAGCGTGCGCTCGGAGGCGGCTGCAAGGGCACGCATCCGGTCGACGCGCTCGGCGACCATCGCGGGCGGTTCGCCCCACGCGAGGTAGACGTCGACGTGCTCCGCGGCCACGGTCTCGGCGGCGCCCGATGCGCCACCGAAGTAGATCTCCGGGAGCGGGTCCGGCACCGCCCGAGTGGTCGCGCCGGTGACGTGGAAGAACTCACCGTCGAAATCGAACGGTTCACCACTCCAGGCGCCCCGCATCACCTGAATGAACTCGGCCGTCTGCGCGTATCGAGTCTCCTTCGGATCGCGCACACCGAACCGCGCCAACTCGGCGTCCTCGGCGCCGGTCACGATGTTCACCAGCAAGCGGCCGTTCGCCATGCGCTGATACGTGGACGCCATTTGTGCAGCGAGCGTGGGCGTGAGCAGCGCCGGCCGAAACGCGACGAGGAACTTGATTCGGCGCGTGAGCGCCAACAACGCCGCGGTACTGATCCATGCGTCCTCGCACCCGGTTCCGCACGGCGTGAGCATCGCGTCGTAGCCGAGGTGATCGCAGGCTTGCGCGAGCTGGGCGAGGTAGGAGTGGTCCGGCCCCCGACGGTGTGATCCGGGTTGGGTCGGCAGCACCTCACGGGAGTCGCCACCGGTCGGCAGAAACCAATGGACCTTCACGCGGTGGTCTCGATGTGCAACAACCCGGTATCGACGTCATAGATCATCCCGGCCAGCGCCACCGTCTCCGGCATGAGCGCGCACGTCCGGATCAACGCGAGGTCTTCGATGAGCGTGTCGTGCTGATCCCCGATCGGACGAAAGTTCCAACCGTCGGCGGAGGCGCCCGAGCGATGACCGATTTCCTCGACGATCTCGGCGTTGGTGGCTCCAGTCATCCGACAACGCGTGTGTTGAATCACTGCGATGCGAGAGACGCCGAGGAGATGCACCGCGAGCACGAGCGAACGCAGCGCGTCGTCAGTGACCCGGGCCCCGGCGTTCCGGATGATCTTGGCGTCGCCGGGGGAGAGGCCGAGCATGGTCAGTGGTTCGATCCGGGAGTCGATGCAGGTCACCACGCCGAGGCCGCGCGCCGCCTGCGGTGAAAGGCCGGAGAGTCGGAAGGTCTCGGCGTATTCGGAGTTCGCAGCGAGGATGTCATCGAAGCCGGCGTCGGTCATTCGGTGATTCTGTCGGATCGGAGCCCCATCTCCTCGGAACCAACGCCGATGCAGTCCGAGGAACCGTCCTACGCTCCCTGCGTTCGAAGGAGGACACAGCATGAGCGACGTTGTCGAACACGCGCCGGTCGGGTCCACGATCGCGAGCGTCACGAGGGTCACCGAGCCGTTCCGGGTCCCGTCCTCGCGGTACGTATCTGCGGCGTGGGCCGATCAGGAACACGTTCTCTTGTGGCCGCACGTGTGGCAGCTGGCCGGGACCCTCGACCACGTCGCCGAGCCGGGAGATTGGTTCGAGTACCAACTCGGCTGGATCTCGGTGGTCATCCTCCGGGCCGAGGACGGAAGCCTGCGGGCATTCCAGAACGTCTGCCGGCACCGGGGAAACGCGCTCGTGTGCGGCGAGGGCCGGGAACTCTCCGAGCTCCGGTGCGGCTATCACCGCTGGTGTTGGAATCTCGCCGGCACCCTCAAGGAGGTGCCCTCACGGAAAGGCTTCGGCGCGTTCCGCAATGACGAGTTCCCGCTGATCCCGGTGCAGGTGGAGACGTGGGCGGCGTTCGTCTTCGTGAACCTCGATCTCAACGCGGAACCACTCGGCACGTTCCTGGAAGGTGTGCCGGACGACGCGCCCTGGCTCGGCCTCGAGGACTTCCACTGCACCTACGACCTCGTCGTTCCGATGCCGTGCAACTGGAAGACCTTGATCGACGGGTTCAGCGAGACCTACCACGTGCAGGGGTTGCATCGCGAGATGCTGCCGATGACCGACGACGTCAACTCGCCCCAGCGGCTCTTCGGTCGTCACGGCAAGTTGGTGCAGCCGTACGGCGTTGCGAGTCCCCGGTTGCGCGATGGCGCCACCAACCAGGAGATCTTCGACGCGTTCGTCGAGGTGATGGGCACTCGGATCGGCCGGTCCACCACCGAACCCGCGGGACCGGTGCCGACCGTCGACACGGCCAACGGCGTCACGTTGCGCGACGTGTTGGCCGAACACAATCGCGCGCACGCCGCGAGTCTCGGTGCCGATCTGGCTGCGCTGTCGACCGATCAGGTTGTCGACATGCAGCAGTACAACCTCTTCCCGAACACGACCATCATCGCCTTCCCCGACCTCATGCAGGTAGTGAAGTCGCGGCCGGGCGCCACCCCTGACGAATGCTTCATGGACATCCTGGTGTTCGAGCGCCGGGCCTCAGGCCGAACTCGGACGCCACCAGTGCATCTCACGGTGCAACCCGGCGACGTCGATTTTGGGCTGATCGTGAACCAGGACGTCGAGGCGCTGGGGCGCGTGCAGCGCGGCCTCCATCAGCCGGGGTTCACGGAGCTGGTGCTGTCGGGCGAGGAGTGCCGCATCGTCAACCTCCACCGCAACCTCGAACACTTCCTCGGCACCTCACCCTCAGAAATCACCGGTGGTTAAATCCGGGCCTACAGACCTGAGCCGCAGCGCAGCGGAGGCGAACAGCTCGGGAGCGAGCCCCACGAACCGGGACTGACGGAGTGCGAGCGGACGAGCCGAAGATCGGTCAGAAGCCGGAGGGGATGACGGCCTCGATGAGATGCGGGCCGGGTTCGGCCTGCGCGCGTTCGAGAGCGGCGGTCAGGGTCTCGGCGTCTTCCGGCCGTTCGGCCGGGACGCCCATGCCGCGTGCGAGCGCAACGAAGTCCAACTCGGGACCGGTGAGATCGAGCATCGATTGGGCGACGGGTCCCGGCGCCTCGACGCCGACGCGCGACAACTCCATGTTCAGGATCGCGTAGGAACGGTTGGCAAAGATGACGGTGGTGACGTCGAGCCCCTCGCGGGCCTGGGTCCAGAGCGACTGCAGGGTGTACATCGCGCTGCCATCGGCTTGGAGGTTGAGCACCGGCCGGTCCGGGCACGCAACGGCGGCGCCGGTCGCCACCGGCATACCGAATCCGATCGAGCCTCCGGTGAGCGTGAGCCAGTCGTGGGGCGCACACCCAGCGGTAGCCGGTGACGCCCAGATCCCGCCCGTCTGCGCTTCGTCGACGACGATCGCATGCTCCGACAGCGTGGCCGCGACCGCCGCGGCCAAGGACGCTCCGGTCAACGGTCCGGTCGGACGATCGGAGACGGCGCGCTCGGCGAACCGAGCGGCCGAGGATGCAACTCCCAACGCCTCGGCCAGCGCGGTGAGAGCTCGGGGTCCGCTCTCCTCGACGTCGGTCAAGACGTGGACGGCGCAGCCCTCGGGCACGAGATCGCTCTCGCGTCCGGGGTAGGCGAAGAACGACACCGGCGACTGCGCACCGACGAGGATCAGGTGGGCAAGTCCTTGCAACTGCGCAGCCGCGAACTCGGCCAAGTAGCCGAGCCGTTCGACTGCCGCGATCCCGGCACCGCGACGCAATCGCGCGGGGAACACCTCGGCGAGCACCTTCGCCCCGTGGGCGTCGGCGATGGCGTCCACCGCAGCGAGGGCGGCCTCGTCTCGGACGACGTCGTTGCCCACGAGGAACGCCGTGGGCTCACCGGATCGTAGGAGCTTCGCAGCGAGCGAGATCGCCTCGGACTGCGGTTCCAACGCGCTCGGAACTGTTTGCTTCCCGACCGCACTTCCGCCGTCCGACCACGAAATGTCCGCAGGCAGGATGAGCGTGGCGATTTCACCGGGTGGTGTTCGCGCTGCGACCACCGCAG
>JANLTQ010000292.1:0-9841 GCA_031363005.1 Acidimicrobiia bacterium
GAACTCGCCGCCGCCGGCATCACCCTCAGCGCCGACTATCCGCTCCCCATCGTCGACCACGCCGCCGCCCGCCTCCGCGCCATCGATGCCTACAAACACGCCCGCTCCCGCATCCCCTAAAACACGACTTTTTGGCTGTGGATGGTTAATTCCGCGACCCTACAGACAAAAAGTCGCGCCGGGAGCGCCAAGCTGCGGTCGCCCGAGCCGGGGCAGCCGGCGGGCCTTCAGAAGGTATTGAGGGAGTCGATGAGGCGGCGGATGCGCGCCCAGTGGTACTTGTCGAAGCGGAAGCGGATGCGGTCGAGGTGGAGCTCATCGCCGTCGCGTTCCTCTCGCGACGTCGGTCCGGTCACCACGATCTCGCCGGTCTCGACGATGTCGCCGAAGTCCGTGTTCAGCGTCGCCAGCTGCGCATCGTCGGGTGCCCGGTGCATCCGCAGCACCAGATCCCGGCCGACAAATCGCATCGAGTGGTAGTTCCGATAGAAGTTCGTGGCCTCACGCACGGCGGCGTCGACGTCGTCCGTGACGAGCACGAGGTCCAGATCGTCCGGACCGAGATAGCCGCGATTCAACAACTCGTCGGTGACGAACTCATACCACTTGGTCCAGTAGGTACCGCCGGGAACGTCGAGGAGCACGACGGGCGCGGGTTGGGCCTTGCCGGTTTGAATCAGCGTGAGCGTCTCGAACGCTTCATCGAGGGTGCCAAATCCGCCGGGGAGCAGGACGAACGCGTCCGACTCCTTCACGAAGCTCAACTTGCGGGTGAAGAAGTACCGAAAGTTCACGAGCTTCGGGTCGTCGACGATGAACTCGCTCGCGGTGGACTCGAACGGCAGACGAATGCTCACGCCGAACGCGTTCTCCAAGCCCGCGCCTTCGAGACCCGCGGTCATGATCCCGGGCCCCGCCCCGGTCACGACCATCCATCCGGCCGCGGCCAGCGCAGCCGCCAGCCGCGACGCCTGGTCGTACAGCGGGTCATCCGGTTTGGTGCGCGCCGAGCCGAAGATCGACGCCTTCCGTGACGCCCGGTACGGAGCGAAGACCGAGAAGGCGTACCGCATCTCCTTCAGCGCGACGCTGGCGATCTTCAGGTCGCCGCGGTTGGCACCGTCACGCGAGAACCGCAGCGCGGTGACGATCATCTCGAAGACGAGGTCCGCGCTGTGTGCAGGTGCAACATCGTCGACGAGTTGCGCAATCTCGGCGTCGAGCGACTCGTCACCGGTGCGATAGCGCGGGAGATCCACCAGCCGCCTCGGCCGTTACCCGATGCCGGCCGCGACCGCGGCGTCGGCGAGCGAGGTCTGGGGTCGAGCGCCGAGATGCGAGATGACCTCCGCCGCCGCCAGGCCGCCGAGCCGACCGCAGGCCCGCAAGTCCTGCCCCTGGACGAGTCCGTGGAGCACGCCGGCCGCGTAGAGGTCACCGGCGCCGGTGGTATCCACCACCGTGCCGCCGGGCACCGCTTCGACGGGCACCTCGATCACGTCGTCGCCCGAGAGCAGCACCGAACCGGCCGCGCCGCGCGTGACCGCCGCGAGTTCGCAGTGATTGCGAACGCGCTCGATCGCGGCGTCGAAGTCGTCAACCTGGTACAGCATCTGGATCTCGACGTCATTCGCGAACAACACGTCGACCGAACCCGCGATCAGGTCGAGGAACGTGTCCCGGTGCCGGTCGACGACAAAGCCGTCGCTCAGCGTGAGCGCCACCCTGTTGCCCGCGTCATGCGCGATCTTCGCCGCCTGCCGGTACGCGTCTTGCGCGGCGGGGGAGTCCCAGAGGTAGCCCTCGAGGTAGGTGTACGCAGCGCCCCGGATGAGGTCTTCGTTGACGTCATCGGCAGTGAGTTCGGCCGACGCTCCGAGGTAGGTATTGAGGGTGCGCTCGGCATCCGGCGTGACGAGGATGAGGCAACGGCCGGTGGGTGGGCCGTCCGTGGCGGGCGACGAATCGAACTGGACTCCGGCTGCGCGCAGATCGTGGCGGTACACCGTGCCGAGCTGATCGTCCCGGACCCGCCCGATGTAGGCAACGCTCGAGCCGAACGACGCGATCCCCGCGGTGGTGTTCGCGGCGCTCCCGCCCGAGATCTCGATGCCTGGACCCATCGCCGCGTACAACGTTTCGGCCCGCGGCGTGTCGATGAGATCCATCGCGCCCTTGGTCATGCCATGCGATGCGACGAAGTCGTCGGTCTCGTGACTCAGCACGTCGACGAGCGCATTCCCGATCGCGACGACTTGGGGCTCACCAGGAGGTGTCACGTGGTCACCGCGGTGCGGGGGCGGAGCTCGACGGGCGTCGCCGCAACGGGGGCATGGTCATGCGTCATGGGTTCGAGGGTCTCCGGTGGGGGTCGTAGCCGTTTGCCGACGGTGGTGGTGCGTCCGTACAGCGTGGTCCGTTGTTCGAGGGGGCGACCCAGCGGGTCGACCATCGCGTGGAACATGGTGTCGTCGGCCTCCTGACCGTGATTCGCGCCGGCCGCGCGCGAGATGTTCTCGTCCATGAGGGTGCCGCCGAGGTCGTTGCAACCCGCGGTCAGCGCTTGTCGCGCGCCGCCGATTCCGGTCTTCACCCACGAGATCTGGATGTTGTCGATGGCACCCGCGTACGCGATGCGCCCGACGGCGTGCATGAGCAGGACTTCGCGGAACGTGGGGCCGCGCCGGGCGCGACCGGTGAGATAGATCGGTGTGGCCATGTGCACGAACGGCAGCGGTACGAACTCGGTGAACCCACCGGTCTCGAGTTGCAGCGCGCGGGTCCTCAGCAAGTGCCGGGCGACGTGTTGGGGCCGCTCCACCGATCCGAACATGATCGTCACGTTGGACTTGAGGCCCACCGAGTGCGCGGTCCGGTGCGCGTGCAGCCACTCTTCGGTGTTGATCTTGTCCGGGCAGATGATGGCCCGGACCTCGTCGTCGAGGATCTCGGCCGCAGTACCCGGGAGCGTGGCGAGTCCCGCTTCCTTCGCGAGCGTGAGGTACTCGGCGAGATCCATTCCCAAGCGCTTCGCACCTTCGGTGACCTCGAGCGCGGTGAAGCCGTGGACGTGGATCGACGGCGCGGCTTCCTTCACCAACCGGATCACGTCGAGGTAGTAGTTGCCGTCGAAGTCGGGATGGATTCCGCCCTGCAGGCAGACCTCGGTGGCACCGCACTCGACGGCTTCCACCACGCGCCGTTGCATTTCCTCGATGTCCAACAGGTACGGATCGCCGCGCAAGTTGAGCGACAGCGGGCCCTTCGAGAACGCACAGAACTTGCACTTGAACGTGCAGATGTTGGTGTAGTTGATGTTGCGGTTGCGAACGAACGTCACGACGTCGCCGACGATGTCTCGGCGTAACTGATCGGCCACATCCGCGACGGCCCGGACCTCCGGACCGCGTGCTTCGAGCAGGGTGACGAGTTCGGCTTCACCGAGTTCCTGACCGAGCTGCACACCGTCGAGTACTTCCGCGACGCGCCCGCGCGGCGCAGACGTTCGCACACCACCCACGATCCGGATGGTGGGCGGCGCCATGTCACCGCCGCTCGACCAGGTGTCGTCTCGGGCGAGTCCTTCGAGGTCCGACGCGTGCCGCACCGCGGTGCGCACATCGGGGTGCAACCACTCGACGTCGTCGCGCACGTACTCGGGGTACACCGTGAGGCGCGGGGCGAGCGTCTTGCCCTCGGCCTCGGTGGCGGCACGAAGCGCATCGAGCGCGGGCCACGGCCGTTCGGGGTTCACGTGATCCGGTGTCACCGGCGAGACCCCACCCCAGTCGTCGATGCCGGCACCGATGAGCTGCGCGAGCTCACTCGGGTCACTCAGGTTCGGCGGCGCCTGAATGTGCATGTCGGGACCGAGGATGATCCGTGCCATCGCGATCGCGCGAAGGAAGACCTCGGGGTCACACGGTTCCGCAGTGTGCATGGCGGTGCCGGGCTTCGGAAGGAAGTTCTGGACGATCACCTCTTGCACGTGACCGTGGCGCGCGTGCGACGCACGGATGGCGACCAGCGCGTCGATCCGCTCGGCCTCGGTCTCGCCGAAACCGACGAGGATGCCGGTGGTGAACGGCACTCGTGCGCGACCGGCGGCGTCGAGTGTCTCGAGCCGACGGGCCGCGGTCTTGTCCGGGGCGCGGTGGTGCGGACCACCGGGTTCATGGAGCCGGTCCGCCAATGACTCCAGCATCATTCCCTGCGACGGACTGACCGCCCGCAGCCGCCGCAGCTCGATCTCGTGCAGGGCACCTGCGTTGGCGTGAGGGAGCAGACCGGTCTCGGCGAGCACCGCACCCGCGGCGGCGACGAGATAGTCCACCGTCGAGCCGTAGCCGTGGGCCTGGAGCCACTCCTGCGCTGCCGGATAGCGCTCCTCGGGCGCTTCGCCGAGGGTGAACAGCGCCTCGTGGCATCCCGCGGCCGCACCGGCGCGCGCGATGTCGAGGACCGCGTCGATGTCCAAGTACGGGTGGTCGAGCCGGGCCGGCGGTTTGGCGAAGGTGCAGTACCCGCAGCGGTCCCGACACAGCATCGTGAGTGGGATGAACACCTTGGGCGAGAAGGTCATGCGCGTGCCGTGGCCGGCGTCGCGCCGCGAGGCCGCCTCCTGGAGGAGATCGGTGGTGGAGGAGTGCTGGAGCTCGCGGGGGTCGGGGCTCACCGGCGCCAGCCTACGCGCGGGCCGGTCAGGCGCCCGGCGGATCTGGGTGGCTGGGCATTGACGGTGATTCGGGTCACCCGGCGGCGTCGTCGTCCACGAACCAGACGACCTCCTCGGCAACGATTCGCGCCGCCGGTGCCGACCGGTCACCGGCCCGCACCCGGGCCAAGGCGTCGCACTTCTCGGCTCCGGCGACGGTCACCACCACGAGCTTCGACGCCGCAATCGCGGGATAGGTCACCGTCAAGCGGGGGTGAGGGTGCAACTCGTCGCCGGCCGAGATGACCCACCGGTCATCAACAGCCAGGGACCGAGAGTTCGGAAACAGGGATGCCGTGTGCCCATCGGGCCCGAGACCGAGGTGCATGAAGTCGACGCCACCGGTGGCGCGCAGGCGCACGTCGTAGTTCTCGGACGCTTCGTCGACGGTGGGTCCGGCGTCGGTCATCGACGAGATGCTTCGGGCATCCACCCGGTCGAGCCACGTGGCGCGCGCCATGCCCTCGTTGGAATCGGGATCGGCCACGGGCACGAAGCGCTCATCGCCGAACCAGAACGTCGTCTCGGACCAGTCGTATTCCATTGCGGCGGCGGCCTCGTAACACCGCCGCGCCGTCGACCCCCCGGAGAGTGCAATCGAGCTCGGAGTCCGCTCCGTGATCAGCGCCGCAAAAGCGACGGCAACGTTCTCGACGCGGCGCTCATCCATCGGGGCGATACTACGGACGTGGACCACACCGTCCTCGACCTCGCCCGGTTGACCGCCGAAGCCGTTCCCGCGTCACTCGCGCAGTGGCACCGCGACCACGCGGTGGGCGACGAGATCATCGTGCGCGGGCAATGGCACGGGCCGATGCCGTTCGAGACGATCGCCGGCGGCGCCGGGTGCTCGGTCGTCGACGCGGTGACCGGGCTCGGCCGGGCGCAGTGGACCCTGCGCCGCGAGCGGACACTGGCGGACCTGGTCGGACCGCGCCTGCGCGTGCTGATGGTCGGACTCAACCCGAGCCTGGTGGCCGCCGACGCCGGAGTGGGTTTCGTCGGCGCGACCAATCGCTTCTGGCCGGCCGCGGTCGAGGCCGGCCTCGTTCCGCAGGACCGCGATCCGTGGGCCGCGTTCACCCGCTCCGCCGTCGGCTTCACCGACCTGGTCAAACGCGCGTCACCCCGGGCCAATGAGCTGACCGCCGACGAGTTCCGGGTCGGGGCGGCTCGCATCCGCGCGCTCGTCGAGTGGTTCGCTCCGACGCTCGTCTGTTTCGCCGGCGTGACTGGCTACCGCAAAGCCTTCGACCGCACGGCGGAACTCGGACTCCAACCCATGCGCATCGGCGCGACGCTCGTGTATCTGATGCTCAACCCCAGTGGCGCCAACGCGCACGCCACCCGCGCCGACCTCGTCGCCGACTTCCGCCACCTCCGCACGCTCACCGACGCCACGTAGGGCGCGTCAGTTACAGCTCGGCGGCGCGGGTTTTCAGCGTGGCCAGGAGATCGGTATAGGACTTGGCGAAGCTGGCGACGCCTTCACGTTCGATGGTCGCGGTCACGTCGTCGAAGTCCACGCCCGCAGCGGCGAGGTCACGCATGGTCTGGTGGGCGCTGTCGACCCCCTCGGTGACGGTGTCGGCTTGGAGGTCCACACCGTCGGCGTGCAACGCCTCGATCGACGCCGGCGCGAGGGTGTTGACCGTGTCCGGGCCGATCAGCGTCTCGACGTACAGGATCGGGGAGTAAGCCTTGTTCTTCGTGGACGTCGACGCCCACAGCGGACGCTGGAGGTGCGCACCCTTGGCCGCGAGCGCGTCCCACCGGTCGCCGGAGAAGGTGACCCGGAACTTCTCGTAGGCGAGCTTGGCGTTCGCCACTGCGGCACGACCGCGCAGCTCCGAGTCCTCCGGCAGGCGCTTGTCCGCCTCGGTGTCCACCCGGCTGATGAAAAAGGACGCCACCGAGTGCACCGAACTGACGTCGCCGCCGGACGCGTCGAGCGCCTCGAGTCCGGCGATGTACGCCTCCATGACCTCCGCGTAGCGATCGAGGCCGAAGATCAGCGTGACGTTCACGTTGATGCCCGCGCCGATGGTCGCGGTGATCGCCGGGATTCCCTCCGGCGTTGCGGGGATCTTGATCATGATGTTCGGCCGGTCCAACCGAGCCCAGAGCGACTTGGCCTGCGCAATCGTCGCGTCGGTGTCGTGCGCGAGCAGCGGCGACACCTCGATCGAAACGAAACCATCGCGGCCCCCGACGTTGTCGTAGACCGACCGCAGGACATCCGCGGCACCGCCGACATCGCCGACCGCCAGATCCCAGAACGTGTCCTCGATCGAATCACCGTCGCGCTTGGCCGCCGCGATCAGCTCGTCGTATCCCGCGCCGCCGGCGATCGCCTTCTCGAAGATGGTGGGGTTCGACGTGACCCCGCGGATGCCGTCGTCACGAACGAGTGCAGCCAGCTCACCGCCGTTGACCAGCGTGTGGGTGATGTTGTCGTACCACGGGCTCTGACCGAAGTCGTTGAGCCGAGCGACCTGACTCGTCATCTAAGAATCCTCTCCGAGGAGCGCGCGAGCGCGCCCCACGACGTTGTCGACGGTGAATCCGAACTCGCGTAGCGCAACGTCGCCCGGAGCCGACGCGCCGAAGCTGTGCATCGCCACCGTGTCGTCCGCGTAGCGCTCCCACCCGAACGCCGCCGCCGCCTCGACCGCGAGCGTGGGAACTCCCGGAGGGAGCACATCCGCCTGCTCGTCGAGCGACAGCACTTCGAAGTTGTCCCAGCACGGCATCGAGACCACGCGCACGGCAATGCCGTCGGCGCGCAGGCGTTCCGCCGCATCCACACAGAGCCACACTTCGGAACCGGTGCCGATGAGGACGAGATCCGGCCTGCCATCCGTCGAGTCGGACAGTACGTAGGCGCCGGCGGCCACACCCGCAACCGCGTGCTCGGCCGTTCCCTCGAGGACCGGCAACTTCTGCCGGGAAAGGATGAACGCAGTTGGACCGACTCCGTTGATGTGCGCGCGCCACGCAGCTGCGGTCTCGTTGGCGTCGGCCGGACGGATGACCCGCAGGCCCGGCATTGCCCGCAACGACGGAAGCTGTTCGACGGGCTGGTGCGTGGGGCCGTCTTCACCGACACCAACCGAGTCGTGCGACCACACGAACGCGGTCTTGTACTGCGACAGCGCGGCGAGGCGAACCGCCCCGCGCATGTAGTCCGAGAAGACAAAGAACGTGCCGCCGAGGGGCATCAGACCGCTCACGGCCATGCCGTTCATCACCGCGCCCATGCCGTGCTCGCGGACACCGAAGTGCACCTGGCGCCCGCCGAACTTGGCCGTGTCGATCACACCGGCGTCAGGCATCGCGGTGCCGGTGTTCCCGGTGAGGTCCGCGCCACCGCCGACGAGTCCGGGCACCACATCGAGGATCGCGTCGAGCGCGTCCTTGCACGCCTCCCGGGTTGCGCTCTCGGCCCCGACGGGCCAGGACGGGAGCTTGGCTTCCCAACCGTCGAGACCCCGAGCTTCGACACACGCTTCGAAATCGTCGACGATGTTCGCCTCACGACTCCGGACCACCGAGACCCGGTCGTTCCACTCGGCCACCTTGGCGGCCCCGCGTGTCCCGGCCGCCCGGTAGAAGTCGGACACGTCGTCGGGGACGTAGAACTGCTGGTCGGTCGGGAGCCCCATGAGACCCTTCACGACGGCGATCTCGGCGTCGTCGAAGGGGTTGGCGTGCGCCTTGGGTGAGTCGGTGAACTTTGGAGACGGGTAGCCGATGTGGGAACGCAGCACGATCAGCGTCGGGCGTTCAGTCTCGGCCATGCCTTCACGAAGACTGTGCTCGAGCTCGTTGAGGTCGTTGGCGATCTCGCCCACTTCCATCACGTGCCAGCCGTAGGCGCGGAACCGCTCGGCCGCGTTGTCGCTCAACGAGAGCTCGGTGATGCCGTCGATGGTGACGTGGTTGTCGTCGTAGACCGCGACGAGTCGCCCGAGGCCGAGGTGCCCGGCCAACGAGGCGGCCTCGTGGCTGACGCCCTCGGACAGGCAACCGTCGCCGGCGATGGCGAACGTGTAGTGATCGGTGAGCTCGGAGCTGAAGCGGGCGCGCAGGTTTGCTTCGGCGAGCGCGATGCCGACGGCATTCGCGATGCCCTGGCCGAGCGGACCGGTGGTGACCTCGATACCGGGGCTGTGCCGATACTCGGGGTGACCGGGGGTGCGTGATCCCCACTGGCGGAACGCCCGCAGGTCGTCGAGTTCCAGACCGAAACCGGTCAGGTGGAGCATCGAATACAGGAGGATCGACGCGTGACCGGCCGAGAGGACGAACCGGTCACGGTCCGGCCATTCGGGCTGGGTGGCGTCGTAGTTCATGACCCGGGTGAACAGCACGTGCGCCAGTGGCGCCAGTGCCATGGCCGTGCCCTGGTGACCGGATTTCGCCTTGTGCACCGCGTCCAGGGACAACGCTCGAATCACGTCGACGCCGCGCTGCTCCACGTTGTTTGCCACCGAAGCTCCTCTGGGACTGATCGCGCACGCCGGTCCGCCGCCGGTGTCGCCGTCCGTCCGGTGATCGAGCCTAGGGGATGCCCCTTCGCCAATCGGAGTTCCAGATCGCGCTATGAAGGGCGCCATGCGCGCCGCTGTGTACTACGAGACCGGTTCACCCGAAGTGCTTCGCTACGAGGAGGTGCCCGACCCGGAGTGCTTCCCCGGTGGCGTGCTCATCCAGGTGGAAGCGGTGAGCATCGAGGGCGGCGACACCCTCAACCGGCTCGGCGGTGACATGCCCGCGGTCCCGCACATCGTCGGCTATCAGTGCGCGGGAACGATCATCGAAGTCGGCGACGGCGTGACCGACCGTCACGTCGGCCAGCGAGTCGTGGCGAGTTCGTTCTATGGCTCGCACGCCGAGAAGTTCGCCACGCTTGGGATGATGACGTGGCCGATTCCCGACGGTGCGGATCTCGTGGCCTGCGCGTGCGTCCCGATCGCGTTTGGCACTGCGTCGGACTGTCTCTTCGAGTTCGGTCGGCTCCAAGCGGGCGAGACCGTGCTCATCCAGGCGGGAGCCGGGGGAGTGGGCACCGCCGCGATTCAGCTTGCGAAGCGCGCCGGCGCCACCGTGCTCGCGACCGCCTCG
>JANLTQ010000307.1:0-3075 GCA_031363005.1 Acidimicrobiia bacterium
GCTCAACCCGAAGGTCGTGGTCCGTGGGGACGTCGCCACGTTGAACGTGCCGCTCCGATCTCGCCCGAGCTGAACTCAGATCACGGCAAGAGAATGGGCGCGGCGGCGGGCGCCATTTCGGCGTCTTCGTGGGCGGCGTTCGGCACCGTTTCCAGTTTCCATGTGAAGGGGCTGACCATCCGGGTCGCCTGCTCGCGTGCGAGACCGAAGAAGTAGTGCCCGCGGTCAAACCGGTTGGCTCCTTGGCGGTCCGCTTCCGGCGTGGATCGCAGGCTGTCACTGTCGGTATCGGTGTCGTCCTCGCCGAGCAAAACAACGAGGGGGCTGCCGAGCGCGCGTTTGAGACTCACATCCGTGGCCGGGGTGCCCTTCAGACCGTACGGAAAGTCGATCTGGCGATCAGGGAGGGTGTACCAACCGGCGTTCGCGCTCACCGCTCCTGTCACCCGATTGTTCGGGACGAGCAGCATGAACCGGTGAACGAACTGGGCGCCGGCCGAGTGTCCGTACAACGAGTAGCCGGCGCTTGCGGTACCGCTCTCCGCCCGCACGAAATCGAAGAGCGGCTCGATCACCGAATAGCTCCACTGATCGTGGGGGTTGGCGTTCCCGTTCGCGTCGACGAGATTCCCGAGGTTGTACCGCTCGGGGCCCGGATACTGATCTTCGGAGAACTCGGGCACCACGAGAATGGCGTCGCGTTCGCGCGCGTACGGAAGCCACTCGTCTCGGTACCGCTCCGCATCGCGTTGCTGGCCGTGCATCACGATCAGGACTCTGGCCGAGGCCAGATCCCCCGCCGGGGCGAAGTACCAGACCTTCAACGGTCGATTTTGCAACGACGCGGCGCCGGCAAACTCGAACGATCCCGTGGCCCCGGCGCGAATCGCACCGGTCGGCGCGACGGGCGGGCTGACCGTCGACGGAGCCGGTTCGGTGACTGGCGGCTTCGACCGGCGACTCTCTCCACGATGGGATTTCGTCGTGGTCCCTGCACGAGGGCCGGACGAGTCGCTGGAACACCCACTTGCGACCACGCCGGCGATGGTAATACCGACAAAAGCCGCGACAACCACTCGACGAGTCGGCGTCATCTCAACATCGATCGGCTCGCATGGGGGATGAAGTGAAGTTGGGCGAGCCGGTCCTGGTCGCATCGGCCCACGCGGGCTTCCCCTCGTCGGCGTCTGGGTTCGAGATCACGAATCGCCGTCCGGGGTCGGATCCATCGGCGCCTCGTCACCACGCAACGCCCATCCCCATTCCTCACTTCGCCGGAATCCGCGCACCCCGTACCAGACCGACCACGCCATCAGGCCGGCGGTGAAGGGCACGCCCGTCACCAAGTTGATCACGAGAAACGATTCGATGCTGCCGTTCGTCAGGGCGAGAAGCCGGATGGCACTGCGCAACAGTTGGTAGCTACCCCAGGCAATGGAGATCCGCCCGAAGACGCGCCGGAACGTCGCCGAGTCGCGTACCTCGGCCGGGAAGGGGTACAGCTCGTTGGCGAAGACGGCGGCGAGCGGTTTGCCGATCGCCGCCGAGACCAGGAACGCGATTCCGAGCGCGCCGGACAGCAGAACCGGCTGCGCCAGGTACACCGCCGCGCTGCCCGAGACGAGCCCGATCACCGCCTGGATGACCACGAACCCGAGCGAGAGCCGAGCGATGGCGCCCGGCCGTTCCCGGCGGCGTTCGTAGCGCCACGACGCGATGGAAACGACGCTCGCCGCGATGATGCCAACCACCAGGCCGGCGAGTTTCCAGCCCAGGTAGAACGCGAGCACGGGGCCGAACGCGTCCCGGGCGAAACGCGGTCCGCCACCCAGGAGCACACCCTTGACGCTGACGAGGTCGGCTGCGTCTTCCGCGGCTTCGGCCAGCGTTGGATGGTCGACCTCGCCCGACGTCAGTTCTCCGTCATCCTCAGGCACGACCCTCCAGTGTGACTCCATCTGGACTCAGTTGGGCTGTCATCGTCGTCGATTCCCCGGGTGAGCAGCTCCCAAACGACGCCCGGTTGCAAGCGTTCTGCAAGCGCGCTTGCAACAATGGTGGCATGGACGACGGCCTGCAACTCCGGGTTCTCGGGAGTGTCGAGGCGCACCGGTCGGGTCAGCTCATCACGATCGGCG
Organism: Acidimicrobiia bacterium; assembly: GCA_031363005.1. Lineage (GTDB taxonomy): Bacteria > Actinomycetota > Acidimicrobiia > IMCC26256 > JAENVU01 > JAENVU01. Next base: position 2,139 of record JANLTQ010000307.1, read on the forward strand.
GACCCAAGCCCCGGCTCCTCCTTGCGATGCTGCTCGCGGCGCGCGGCTCCGTCGTGTCGACCGATCGGCTCTGCGAAGAGCTGTGGGGAGACGACCAGCCGGCCCACCCCGCCGCCGTCCTGCAGAGCCATCTCTCCCGACTCCGCCGGGTGCTCCGCCCCGATGCGGACATCGTTGCCCGGCCCCCCGGCTATTTGCTCGAGATTCCGGAGGAACAGGTGGACGCAGCACGCTTCGAGGCCCGGTGTTGCGACGCGAGCCGCAGTTCCGGCCAGGCTGCTGCTGACGCCCTCGATGAGGCACTGGCGTGTTTCCACGGCCGCGCGTTCGAGGAGTTCGCCGACCGTGACTGGGCCCGCAACGAAGCGATCCGTCTCGACGAGCTGCGGCTCAACGCACGCGAGGACCGCATCCACGCGAGGCTCGCGCTCGGCGAACATGTGGCCGTCGTGCCTGAGCTCGAGGCTCTCGTCGACGAGCATCCGCTTCGCGAGCGACCCTGGCACCATCTCGTCGTTGCGCTCTACCGGTCCGGTCGCACCCCAGACGCGCTGCGCCGCATCGCATCGCTGCGCACCATCATGCGCGACGAGCTCGGCCTCGACCTCTCCCCCACGCTGCGCGAGCTCGAAACTCGCGTCCTGACCGAGGACCCGGCACTGCTTGTGCCGACGCCGGACCCCGCACGAGGTCGCGCCGGCCGCCTCCCGGCTGACGGGACCCGCCTCGTGGGGCGCACCGCCGAGGTGACCGGGCTCGCACAGCTGGCGCGCGCGCAACGTCTGCTGACCCTCACCGGTCCGGGCGGAGTGGGCAAGACGCGGTTGGCGCAGCGCCTGGCGAGTGAACTCTGGGACGAGATGCGCGGCGAGGTCTTCATCGTCGAGCTCGCAGCCGTACACGACCCCACATCAACGGTCGCCGCGATCGCCACCGG
>JANLTQ010000329.1:0-8787 GCA_031363005.1 Acidimicrobiia bacterium
GAACTCGAGTTCTACCTCGAGCAGCAGGGCAAGACCGACCTGCTGAAAGAGGTGCAGGAGTCCTCCGAGCTCGGCGACATCCACTACATCCGTCAGAAGGATCCGCGCGGCCTCGGGCACGCGGTGTCCATCGCTCGTGAGCACGTGGGTGACGAACCGTTCGCGGTGATGCTCGGTGACGACATCATGGTGGACGACTCGGCGTTGTTGCGCTCGATGCTGGACGTGCACGACCGCTACGGCCGGTCGGTGCTCGCGCTCAAGGACGTGAAGCCCGAGGAGATCTCCTCCTACGGCTGCGTGGAACCCGAGAGCGTGGACGAGTCCCTCGTGCAGGTGAAGTCGATCGTCGAGAAGCCGAAGATGGAAGACGCGCCGTCGACCCTCGCGGTCATCGGCCGCTACGTGCTCACGCCCGAGATCTTCGAGGCGCTCGACCGGACCCAACCCGGTGCCGGCGGCGAGATCCAACTCACGGACGCGATCGGCCTGTTGAACCAGGACCAGACGGTCTACGGCCAGGTGTTCACCGAGGGTCGGTTCGACATCGGCCAGAAGGTCGATTTCCTCCGGGCCAACGTGGAACTCGCGCTCGATCGCGAAGAGCTCCGACCCGAGCTCGAGAAGTTCTTGCTCGAAACCCTGCGTCGCCGCGGCATCATCTGACCTGCACCCGCGGCACACGCGGGTCGGATCGGAGCTGACGGTGGAATCCCTCGAGGTCGTACAGGCGCGAGTCCGCGACGCTATTCCCGCGGCGAGTCCGGCCACGGTGTCGGTCCGGGATGCGCTCGGTCTCGTCCTCGCCGCCGACGTGATCGCTGGTGAGGCGGTGCCGCCGTTCGCCAACACGGCCATGGACGGGTACGCAGTGCGAGCCGCGGATACGGCCGCCGCGCCCGTGCGGTTGCACGTGGTGGGCGATCTGCCCGCCGGATACGCGCCGACGACGCCGGTCGGACCGGGCGAAGCGATTCGGATCATGACCGGCGCGCCTATGCCCGGTGGGGCCGACGCGATCGTGATGGTCGAACGCACGGCCCGGGACGGCGCCGATGGGGTGATGATCGAAGTCGCCGCCACCACCGGTGACCACGTGCGTCCGCCCGGCGGCGACGTCGAGATTGGCGACGAGGTCTTTCACTCGGGCGACGTGCTGACTCCCGCGCACCTGGGCGTGCTGGTTTCCTTGGGGTATTCAGAGGTGTCGGTGTATCCGCGCGTGCGAGTGGGTGTGATCTCGACCGGCGACGAGTTACGCGAAGGTCCGGGGCCGCTCGCGCCAGGTCAGATCCGCGACTCGAACCGACCGATGTTGTTGGCGCTGGTGGCCGAAGCCGGAGCCGATGCGGTCGACCTCGGTATCGGGCGCGATGACGAAGCCGCGGTGACCGAGCTGTTCCGTGCTGCGGCGGCGAGTTGTGATGTGCTCGTCACGAGTGGTGGCGTGTCCGTGGGGGACTACGACGTCGTGAAGGCGGTGCTCGATCAGATCGGCGCCTTGGAGTGGTGGCAGGTCGCGATCAAGCCGGCGAAGCCGTTCGCGTTCGGTCGTATCGACGGCACCCCGATCTTCGGATTGCCAGGGAATCCTGTGAGTTCGCACGTGAGCTTCGAGCTGTTCGCTCGCCCTGCGTTGCGCACGATGATGGGTCACACGAACCCGAACCGGCCGGTGGTCACCGCACGCGCCGGCGCGGCGATGTCACGGCGTGCCGACGGGCGCGTCCACTTCGATCGGGTTCGAGTTCACTACGAAGGCGATCACTACGTCGCGGTGCGTAGCGGCGCGCAGGCCAGCAATGCACTGGCCGCGATGGCGTCGGCGAACGGCCTTGCCGTCATCCCCGACGGCACCGGCCTGGAGCCCGGCGACTCAGTGCCTGTGATGCTCCTGACCTGACCCGACCATTCAGTTGGCTCGGGGTTCGCGACGACTCGACACGACGAGCGCGTAGGCGACGGCGGCGCAGAGCAACAGACCGACGCACGCGATCGCGAGCGCGGTTCCGGTACCAGATGGATCGGGCAGCGCGGCCGACGACGCCGTTGTCGTCGACCGTGCGGCTGCAAGTGCGACCGGTGCGGCGGCGGATGCTGCACCATCACTCCCTGGCAGCGCAGGCGGTGTTGAAGCCGCGCTGCCCGAACCGGCTGCGTTCATCGTCGCAGTGGTCGCCAAAGGCGAAGCCACCGCAGCGTTGGTCGTAGCCGGGATCTTGAGGGTGAGGTGCGCGGTGACGGGGGTCCCCCGATCCACCGTCACCGCGACCCCACGAATCTGACCGTCAGAACCGACGAGCGGCGTGCCGCCGTCAACCGCGTCCAAGTGGGCCGCTCCCGAGCCCGACGTGGTGACCGAGCAGGCAGTGCCGTCGGTGAGGTCAGAAATTTCGAGATGTGCAGTTGCGCCCGCCGCAACATCGACGGATTGGCGGCCGGACGTGGCGGCGCCGCCGATCTGCACGTTGCCAGTGTCCTGGGCAGTGGGCGATTCGCAGGCGACGTTGACGTTCGTGGAGAACGCCGGTCCGTTGCCGGAGACGAGGATTGTGAGCGGCCCGCCCGGTGCGGGGGCGGCGGCGACCGTGGCGCCGGCGACGCCGGACAGTGTGAGTGCGCCGATGCCGGCGGCCACGACGGTGGCCACGAGGCGGTGAGCTCGGTGGGAAGGCAGTCGCAAGAGGAGACCTCGGGTACGTGGTGCACGAAAAGACCGGCCCCAGATGACGCTTGGGTGGGGCCGGTTTCGCACTGGCTCCCCGCAGGCTGATGCGACCAATGGACGCCTGCGGATCAACGCCTCCCCGAGGAGTGACTGATCTTTCTTGTCAGTGCCCCTCGCATTTGCCTCCCGAGCAATGCGTGGAACGTGACCTATGTAACCACTCTGCGCGTTCGAACGGAATGGTCCATGCGACCCAGCGTGGTCATCAAAGGTGGGGATATCGGCCCGAGAACCACCCCCGGTGGTGGCGTACCCTGGCGCGGTGCCCCTCCCGACGCCCGAACCGAGCCCCCTGGTGGACCCGTTCGCGCGCCGAGTCCGGGACCTGCGGCTCTCCGTCACGGACCGTTGCAACTTCCGGTGCACCTACTGCATGCCCGAGGACGGCCTGAAATGGCTGGACCGGTCCGAGCTCCTCACCTACGAAGAGTTGGCGCGGATCGCGCGGGTCTGTGTGGAGCGGTGGGGGTTCGACGGCATTCGGATCACCGGCGGCGAGCCCACGATCCGCCACGGTCTGGCGCGACTCTTCGAGATGCTCGCACCGCTCGGTGTGGACCTCGCAATGACCACCAACGGCGTCAAGCTCCCGGAGATGGCGGCCGAGCTCAAGGCCGCGGGGCTGAACCGCGTCAACGTCTCACTGGACAGCCTGCGGCCCGAGACGTTCCTTGCGCTCACCCGTCGCGACGAGCTCGACCGGACGCTGGCCGGGATCGACGCGGCGCTCGCCGCGGGGATGCATCCGGTGAAGGTGAACGTCGTCGTCATCCGCGGCGTGAACGACGACGAAGTGGTGGACCTCGCGGCGTTCGGACGGGAGAAGGGCGTGGGGGTTCGATTCATCGAGTTCATGCCGCTCGACGCGCCCGGCGACTGGCAACGCGACCAAGTGGTGTCCGCGACCGAGATCATCGATCGCATCAACGCAGTGTTCCCCCTCGAACAGATCCACGCCCACGCCGCGCACGTCGAGCCGGCCGCTCGGTATCGATTCAGTGACGGCATCGGCGACGTCGGCGTCATCGCGAGCGTGACCGAACCGTTCTGTGAGAGTTGTGATCGCGTCCGCATCACCGCCGAAGGCAAGTTCCGTACGTGTTTGTTCGCGCTCGACGAGACCGACCTTCGCTCCGTCATGCGCGACGGTGGGACCGACGACGAACTCGCGGCTGCGATCAGTGGGGCCGTCGGCACCAAGTGGGCCGGCCACAACATCGGCGCGGTCAACTTCATCCGCCCCGACCGCTCGATGAGCCAAATCGGCGGCTAGAGACCTCGTATCCTCAGCCGATGGCTGCTGAGTTCACGCATCTGGATCCGCTGGGTCGCGCCCGCATGGTCGACGTCACGGCCAAGGACCCGAGCCACCGCCGCGCCATCGCCCGGTGCCGGGTGTACATGGAGCCCGAGACGGCGTCGAAGATCGCGCAGGGTGCCATCTCGAAGGGCGACGTGCTCGCTGTCGCGCGGGTCGCAGGGATCCAAGCGGCGAAGCAGACCGCGTTGATGTTGCCGTTGTGTCACCCCCTCCTCGTCGGTTCCGTGTTCGTGAACTTCCGACTCGAGGAACGCCACGTGGAAGTGGAGGCTCAGGTCGACACCGTGGACCGGACCGGGGTCGAGATGGAGGCCCTGCACGCCTGTGCGATCGCGGCGCTGACGATCTATGACATGTGCAAGTCGGTGGATCGCGCCATGACCGTCGGCGACCTGGCGCTCTGGGAGAAGACCGGTGGCCGCTCCGGCGTGTACCGCCGTCCGGGTCGCGATGGCGACGAGTTTGCGCTCTGAACGACCCAGAAACCGGGACAGATCGAACAGAGGTTCGGTGATCGGCTCGACTCGCCCAGGTCGTCCGGTCTAGGGTCAACGGACCCGAAGCGGCATGGGGCGGCCGGTATCCACCGCCTGAAGTTTGCTGCTTGTTAGCGTCCGCGACACGGAAAGCGACTGGGAGCCTTGGCGATCTCTTATACCCTCCTGATCCTGGCGGTGCTGTGGGCGGCGTTCTTCCTCTGGCCGCTGGTGCAACGCCGTCTCGAAGGCGGCCGGCGCAACTCGATCGGCTCGCTCTCCAGTTCCTTCACCCGGCCCGGTTCCTTCACCACCGGCAACGGCGTCACGGCGCGGATCAGTAGCACCCGCCGCATTCGCCCCCTCGCGACTCACCCGCTCCCCGGACCGCCCGCTCGCGCCGCCGGCTTCGGCGACACCGCCCGACCCCAGGGCCTCCCGATGTCCACCGAGGCCCAGCGCCGTCGGCGGGACGCACTCGTGGTGCTCGGTGGCGGCGTTCTGGCCACGTTGTTACTCGCAGTTCTGAGCGCAAGCCTCGTTGCGTGGGCCGTGCACGGCGTGGTCGATGTCGCCTTCGCTGCGTACATCGTCGCCCTCGTGCAAATCCGCCGCCGCGCGGAGGAACGTCGTGCCACCGTGCACTTCCTGCCGCGTACGGTCGCCACGCCGACCCTCGTGTTGCGCCGCACCGCCTCTTCCTGATTCCTCGAACTGATTCCTCGTCCGTTCGCCGTCGCGGTGCTCGCGACCAAGCCAAACGTCCGCTGACGGCGCTCGTCTACAATCCGGACCTTCTGGACACCTTGGGGGGCGTGCCGTGATGCTCAAACGAATCTCGATCGTCGTGCTGTTGGCGATGGTCGGTGCGGGGTGTCAATGGCTGCGGCCTCATCCGGGATTCGGTCCCAACCTCTCGGTCGTGGTCAGTCCGCCCGGCGCTCAGGGCGCGCGCACCGTCGACGTCACTGCTGCTGACCTGCCCGCCGGCACCGCGGCGGTGACCACCGTCCGGCTCGATGGCAAGCACGGCGCCATCGTCGCCACGGGTGCGACCCTGCCCTTGCACTTCACGTTCGACGTCGGCGCGGCTGGGCCTGGCCCACACTCGTTCTGGGCGCAGTCGCGGGTCGCCGACCTCAAGCGTCGGGGAATCGGCTTCTATGACGGAGCGCTGCGCGTCAACCAGCTGCAGGCGCTCGGGACCCACAACAGCTACCACGAGTACCCGCTGCCGCCGATCGACGGCATCCAGCAACTCCAATACTTCGAGGACCCCCTGGACGTGCAGCTCCAGTCCCAAGGCGTCCGCCAGTTCGAACTCGACATCCACGCCAACATCGCGCCCGCGGGGACGTTCTCCGTCCTCCATATCCAGGGCATCGACGAGAACACCACGTGCAAAGCATTCGTGGAGTGTTTGAACACGATCAAGACGTGGTCGGACGCGCACTCCCAGCACATCCCGATCGGCATCCAGCTCGAGCTGAAGAACGCCGACCTCGCGCTGCCGAACCTCCCGTACCGGCCCTGGGTCGCGGCGGATCTGGACACGCTCGACGCCACGATCCGCTCGGTCTTCGGCGCGAACGACCTGCTCACGCCTGACGACCTGCGGGGCACGCACGCCACGCTCCCCGAGGCGATCGCCACGTCCGGTTGGCCCACCCTCGACGCATCGCGCGGCAAGGCCGTCTTCGTCATGGACAACAGCGGCACGTTCCGCACCTGGTACCGCACCGGTCACGACGCACTGCAAGACCGCGTGATCTTCACCAACGCCGACCCCGGCGCGGCGGACGCTGCCTTCATCAAGCGCAACAACCCGACGGGTGACTTCGCCGACATCCAGTCGCTGATCGCGCAGGGCTACATCACCCGGACCCGTGCGGACGGGGACACGGTGGAGGCGCGGGCCAACAACACTGTCCCGCGCGACGCCGCGTTTGCGAGCGGGTCCACGTGGGTGAGCAGCGACTTCGTCGTGCCCGGCCGTTCGTTCGCGATCTTCGGAACTCCCTACGTCGTGCAACTCCCCGGCGGGACGCCGGCGCGCTGCAACCCGATCAACTCTCCGAGTTGGTGCACCTCGGCCCTGATCGAGTCACTGCCGTGATCCGCGGGACCCGCCGTCGGTGGATCGGTGCGGCGCTGGCCGCGGTCGTGATCACCGGGGGTGCGGTTCCGGCCGGGGCCTCGGGGCGGCGCAGCGATCATCGTCCGGCGGACGGTCGTCGCCCTGTCGGCCTCGAGGCGCTCGGCGTCGATCCCGCCACCCAGACTCGGTGCGATCCGATCGGCGGTCAGTGTCTGCTGCCGCTGCCGAACGACCACTTCACGGTGGCCGACTCCGCCACGGTGACCGGGCGGCGCCTGGCGATCAGCGCGGAGTCAATGCCGGCGAATGTGGTCGGCGTGCACGTCGACGTGACCGATCAGAACCGTGCCGACGGTTGGAGTCCCGGGTCCACGATGCTCGCCGAGATCAAGGGCCTCGACGTTCTTCGGTCGCGTATCCCCACGATCGTCGAACCGTCCGAGTCACTCGACGACGACGCGCGCATCGTCGTCCTCGACGCGACGACCGGCAAGCGCGTGCCGTTCTGGGCGGAGCTCGACGCGCAAGCCGATCCGGGCGAGCAGCCGTTGTTGATGCTCCACTCGTCGCGCAACTTCGGCGACGGGCATCGCATCGTCGTCGGAATGCGCAAGCTGCGTGACGCGCAGGGTTCCAAGATCGCGCCGGCTCCGGCGTTCGCCGCGTACCGAGACGGTCAGCGGACGACGGACCGCGAGTTCGAGGCGCGCCGGCCGGCAATGGAACGGATCTTCGCGGACTTGAAGCGCGCCGAAGTGAAGCGGGGGAGTCTGCAACTCGCGTGGGACTTCACCGTTGCGAGCACCGAGAGCCTCACCGGTCGCTTGTTGGCGATCCGTGACGACGCGTTCGGCGCGCTCGGTCGGGCCGCGCCTGCGTTCACGGTGGACACCGTCACCGAGAACCCGAACGAGTTCTTCGCTCGCCGGATCGAGGGCACCGTCTCGATGCCGTTGTATCTGACCGAAGGTGGCGTTCCCGGTGGGCGGCTCGTCCTCGACGCGCGCGGTGTGCCCCAGCGCCAGCCTGGTTCGTTCGTTGCGAAGTACATCTGCAACCTGCCCAAGACCACGATCCCCGGCCCGGCGCGGCTCGCGCTCTACGGGCACGGGCTGCTCGGGGATCGGTCCGAAGTGAACGGCTGCCTGACCAAGCGCATGGCGGCCGATCACAACATCGCGTATTGCGCCACCGACTGGTCGGGCATGGCGGAGGAAGATATCGGCAACGCCGCCGGGATCCTCCAGGACCTGTCGAAGTTCCCGTCGCTCTCGGACCGGTTGCAGCAGGGTCTGCTCGCGTTCCTGTACCTGGGGCGCGTGATGGTGCACCCTGACGGGTTCAGCGCCAACCCGGCGTTTCAAGTGAACGGCCAACCGGCGATCGACCGACGCAACCTCTACTACGACGGCAACAGCCAAGGCGCGATCTTGGGCGGCGCACTCACCGCAGTGGCGCAGGACTTCACCCGTTCCGTCCTGGCCGAGGCGGGGATGAACTACTCGATCCTGCTGGACCGGAGTGTGGACTTTGACGACTACCTCGGCGTGATGCGTCCGTCGTACCCGAAGCGGTATGACCGCGTCATCGGGCTCGAGGTTGCGCAGCTGCTCTGGGATCGGGGTGAGGCGAACGGCTACGCGAACCACATCACCGAACATCCGTTGCCGCACACGCCGCGCCATCGGGTGTTGCTGATCGGCGCGGTCGGTGACCATCAGGTGAGTGAGTTCAGTCTGCGGTCGAGGCTGCGACGTTGGAGGCCGCCGCGCACGTTCCCATCGCCGCGCCCGGTCGCGTCGTCGACTCGGATCCCGGCGAGTTCCTCGATCGGATCCGGAAGTACCCGTCCTCGGGTTCGTCGTACTGGCTCTGGGACACCGGTTCGCCGTCGTCGCCGGCGCCGAACCTCCCGCCGCGTGCTGGGCACGACCCGCACGACGACACGCCGAACATCCCCGGTGTGCGCGAGTTGAAGAGTGCGTTCTGGCAGCCGCACGGTTCGGTCACCAACGTGTGTCCCACCGGCCCATGCCAGGCACCGATCCCACCGGAGAACGCCGACTGATCTGGCGTTGCTCTCGTGGCCCAGGACCGGTGTTTGCTACCCTCGCCGTTCCTCCGGGGGTGTAGCTCAGCCTGGCAGAGCGCTACGTTCGCAACG
>JANLTQ010000392.1:0-10689 GCA_031363005.1 Acidimicrobiia bacterium
TGATCGTGATGGACGAGTTCCCGTTGACGTCACTCCTCGATGGTCACGGTGCGATCGACGCCCAACTGTTCCCGAACTTCGCCGCGCTGGCGCAGTCCGGTACCTGGTATCGCAACCACACCACCGTCGCGCCGTTCACCGAGGCGGCCGTTCCCGCGATCCTCACCGGTCAGTTGCCGAGACCGGGCCAGAGTGTTCCGGTTGCGGCCGAGCACGCGCAGAACATCTTCACGTTGCTGGCGAAGACCTATCGGCTGAACGTCCACGAGTCGGTGACGCGCCTCTGCCCCCGCACGGTGTGTCCGGCGCGCAACCGTGCGGTCGGGGTGCATCCCGGGGTGCGCGGAATGCTGCGCGACGTCGCATCGATCTGGGGCGACTTCGCCGATCCGGGGAACCGCACCGCGCCCGGCTTTGGCGGACTGGGTGGGGAAGACACGCAGGCCGTTCTCACGGCGAATAGCTTCGTCAACTCACTGCGCCCGAGCGCGGAGCCGACGTTCGATTTTCTGCACGTTCTCCTGCCGCACTTCCCGTGGCACTACCTCCCGACGGGCCAGGACTACGCCGTGCTCCCCGGCCACACGAACGGGTTGCACGGCCAGAACTGGGCCAATCAGCAGGTTGCGGACCTGTCCCGTGTCCGCCACCTGCTGCAAGTGCAGGCGACGGACACTTTCATCGGGCAGGTGGTGGCGCGGTTGAAGACGCTGGGTGTCTACGACGACACCATGCTCGTCGTCACTGCGGATCACGGTGTTTCGTTCCGGGGCGGTGGACCGATCCGCGGCGTGACGAAGGCCAGCGTTCCCGACGTCGCCTGGACCCCGTTGATCATGAAGGCGCCGAACCAGAAGACGGGCGGCCCGGACGATCGCGCCGCCGAGTCCATCGACGTCCTTCCGACGATGGCTCAACATCTCGGAGTGCCGATCCCGTGGCGCGTCGACGGCCGTTCGCTCCTCAGCGCGCCCCGTACCGCGCGCGAGTTCCCGATGTTCGAGTGGTCGCGCAGCATCGTGAAGCCGCGACGTGGCGAGCACTTCGTGCATCTCGATCGCGCCAGCGGATTTGGGGTGGTGACCTCCGCACGTGCTGCCGCGCCAAACGACATTGCGGATCTGCGTGTTTTCGGCATCGGTCCCTACGCCGGACTGCTCGGGTCCGTGGCCCATCCCGGTGCGCCCGCGACCGCAACCTCCACCCTCGACAGTCCCATCCGGTACCTGGTGGTGAATCAGGCCCTCCCCAAAGCGCAGTACGCGGCGATCCACGGGGTGACGACGGTGGCCGCATCCGGCCGGCCGCTCGCAGTGGTGGTCAACGGCATCGTGGCCGGGCTCAGCTTCACGTACCGTGCGCCGGGATCGGACCACACCGAGTTCTGGGGCACGTTGGTGCCGCGCTTTTTCCATAACGGCCGCAATCTCGTGCAGACCTTCGGGATCGACGGTCCACCGGAGGCGCCGACCCTCCACCTGTTACCGCCGGTCGCCGCCCCGAACGGGAACTGATCAGCGGCGGATGGCGCCGACGAGGTGGTCGGGGAGCGGGTCGTAGTGCGAGTGCTTCGCGACGAACCGACCGCGTCCGCCGGTCATCGAGCGCAGGTCGATGGTGTACCGGAGGATCTCCGACGTCGGGACCATGGCCAGGATCTCCACCTCGCCCCGGCCGACGGCGCTGGTCCCGTGGATCCGACCCCGCTTGGCGTTGAGGTCTCCCATGATGTCGCCCTGTGACGCTTCGGGGACCGTGACGAGGAGTTCGCTGACCGGTTCGAGCAGGATCGGGTTCGCCAGTTCCAGCGCAGCTTTGAGACCGTGGGATGCCGCCGACTTGAACGCCATCTCGGAACTGTCGACGGCATGGTGTTTGCCGTCCAGGACGGTCGCGCGAATGTCGACGACGGGGAAACCGAAGACGCCACCGTGCTCGACCGTCTCGACCAAGCCCTTCTCGACCGCGGGGATGTAGTTGCGCGGAATCGCGCCGCCGACGACGCGATCGACGAACTCGAACCCGTTCCCCCGATCGATGGGTTCCACTCGCAGCGACACGACCGCGAACTGACCGTGGCCCCCGATCTGCTTCTTCACCCGCCCCTCAGCTTCGGCAATCCCGGCAATGGTCTCGCGGTATGCGACTTTGACCGGTTCGGTCTCTACCTCGACGCCGAACTTGCGGGCCAGCTTGTCGATCGTGATCGCGAGGTGGGTCTCACCCATGCCGGCCAACAAGGTCTGATGTGTTTCCGCATCGCGTTCGACGCGCAGCGCGAGGTCTTCGTCGACGACGCGATGGAGCGCGGTGGCGAGCTTGTCGTCATCGGTCTTCGATCGTGCCTCGATCGCGATCGACAACAGCGGCGCGGGCGGGACGAATGGTGGCACGGAGATGTCCGTCCCGCGCACCGCAATGACGTCACCGGTCTGAGTGTCGGCAAGTTTCGCGACTGCGCCGATGTCGCCCGCGTGGAGCTCGGACGCCGGTGACGATTCCTTGCCCCGCATGGTGCTCAGCTGGTGGAATCGCTCATCGTGCATGGTGCGACCGTTCACCAACGTCGCGTCGGTCTGTACCACGCCCTGGAGGACCTTGAAGAGGTTCACGCGCCCGACGTACGGATCGACGAGGGTCTTGAACACGAAGAGCGCGGCATTCCGATCGTCGCCGGCGACGTGGGGTTCGGGACCTTCTTCGACGATGAAGCGCGCGAGCCGGTCGATGCCGATGAGTTTCGTGGCGCTGCCGCACAGCACCGGGAAGACCGTGGCCGCGTCGATCCCGGTCGCGAGCGCGTGGCCGAGTTCGGAGACCTCGATGCGCTCATCGGCGAGATAGCGCTCGGTCAGGTCGTCGTCGGCCACGACGATGCCCTCGATGAGCGCGTCGTGCACCGAGTGCTCCTCGTCCGCCATCGAGTCGGGGACGGGACCCTCGACGCCGCGCGGCGAACCGTCGGCGTAGGTCTCGGCGGTGTCGCTCAAGAGATCGACGACACCGCGAAACTCGGCCTCGCTCCCGATCGGGAGTTCGAGGGGGGCGATGCCGGCGCCGAACCGGTCCTTCAACTCGTCGAGGGTGCGCTCGAATGACGCGCGTTCGCGATCGAGCTTGTTCACGAACACGATGCGAGGAAGGCCGAGTTCGTCGGCGAGGCGCCATCCCACCTCGGTCTGGACCTCAACGCCATCGACGGCCGAGACGACGAACACGGCGAGGTCCGCCACTCGCAGCGCCGCGCCGACGTCGGTGACGAAGTCGGCGTATCCGGGCGTATCGATCAGGTTGATCTTGTGGTCGGCGAACTCGAACGGAGCGAGCGCCAGCGAGATCGAAAGGTGGCGGCGGGCGGATTCCGGATCGAAGTCACAGACCGTGGTGCCGTCCTCGACCCGGCCCATGCGAGGAATCGCACCCGCAGTGAACAGCAGCGCCTCGGCCAGGGTCGTCTTCCCACACCCGCTGTGACCGATGAGGACCACGTTGCGGATCTTGGCCGTCGAAAACGTCTTCACGTCCTACCCCCGAGGCTCAATGGGTGTCGGGATAGTACCGGTGCGTGGCACTGCAGGTCTCGGGTGCGTGGATTCGTTTGGTCGCCTCGCTGTCGGGGTAGGCACGCGGCCACGCTGGGTGACGTGTCGGTTCCGTCCGGACCCCGGTGGTACCGTGAAGTTCTCGCCGCCGCTACCTCATGGAGTGCGAACGCACATGCTCGACGGACGCCTCCGCGCCACCGTGTCGCGTGGACTGACTCCGATCGGTCACGGTCTCGAACGCGCCGGAATCGGACCCGATGTGCTCACCCTCCTCGGATTGGTGATGTCGGTCGGCACTGCGCTGCTGATCGGGTCCGGTCATCTGATCTGGGCCGTCATCGGCCTCACGCTCAGCGGCCTCGTTGACCTGCTCGACGGCACCGTCGCGCGTACTTCCGGTCGAGCGTCGCCCCGCGGTGCATTCTTCGACTCGGTGATGGACCGCGCCTCGGATGCGGTCGTCTTCGGCGGCGTCGCGTGGTACCTCGGACGCACCAGCGGTCGTGCGCCGGTGCTGGCCCTCGCCGCGGTCGCCTTGGCGATGATGATCTCGTACGAACGCGCGAAGGCCGAAGGACTCGGGTACGACGCTCGTGGTGGCCTCATGGAACGCGCCGAGCGCATGGTGATGCTCGGGATTGGGTTGGCGTTCGACGTCTTGGTGCCGGTGCTGTGGATCATGGTGGCATTGATGTCGTTCACCGCGGTCCAGCGGTTCCTCAAAGTGTGGGGCCAAGCATCGGATGATCTCCCCGCCCGTCCGGGGCCGCTCGGTGGTCGGCACCGCCGGACGCGCGAAGGTGACGCCGAGACCGGACTGCCGTTCAGTCGTTGGCGTTCGCTGGATCGTCCGGCGAGCCGGCGTGCGGTGCGCACGCTGCGTCCGTCGCGCCGCAGTCGCCCGTAGTTTCTTCGGTCATGCCTTCTGCGTCCTACGTCGCGTATCGGTTCGGCTCCGCCCTCGCCAATGCGCTCCCAGCCCCTCTGGCGACACCGATCGCCGAGGCCGCCGGCCGCGCCATCGCGATGACGCCGGTGCTCGCGGGCCGCCGCAAGATCGTGCGGCGCAATCTGCAACGCGCCACCGATGGCTCGCTCGAAGGGCTGGCCCTCGAACGGGCGGTGTCGGCCACGTTCGCGTCCTACGGCCGATACTGGCTCGAACTCTTCCGGCTCCCGAACGACGTACGCGGCTCCGTCGAGGGACGCGTCACGTCGGTGGGTTTCCAGCACATCACCGAAGGTCTGGAACGCGGGAACGGCGTCATCCTCGCGCTGCCACATCTCGGTGGGTTCGACTTCGCCGCGGCGTGGCTCGCGGGTCGGGGAGTTGCGCCGACGGTGGTCGTCGAGGCGGTCGAACCCCCCGAACTCTTTGAGTGGTTTGCCGCGGTGCGGCGAGAGATCGGGATGGAAGTGATTCCGCTCGGCCCGCAGGCGGCGAGTGGCGTCCTGCGCGCGTTGCGCGAGAACCGAGTCGTGTGCCTCTTGGCCGATCGGGACCTGGCCGGTGACGGCGTGAGTGTCCGCTTCTTCGACGAGGAAACCACGCTCCCCGCAGGTCCGGCCACGCTCGCGTTGCGCACCGGAGCCACCTTGATCCCTGCGGCGGTGTACTTCCGGCCCCACGGCCATCATTTCGTGAAGCTCGAACGGCCGCTAAGCGTCGAGCGACGCGGGCGGCTCCGAGAGGATGTCACCCGGGTGACGCAAGATCTGGCGCGCCGCTTCGAGGAGTTGGTGCGGATGGCGCCCGATCAATGGCACGTGATGCAGCCGAACTGGCCGAGCGACCGCCCCGCCGATGGAGATCGGTCAGCTGACCCCGGCGATGTCGGCGAGGACGACACCGAGTCCGAGCACGATCCGAGCACCCAGACCGCACCCGGCTGATGCGCGTCTCGCTGCTCTGTCCCTATTCATTGTCGGTGCCCGGGGGAGTGCAGGGTCAGGTCCTGGGGTTGGCGCGTGCGCTGCGAGAAATCGGCGTCGAGGCTCGCGTCATCGGGCCGACCGACGGTCCACCGCCCGAACCAGGGATCACTACCGTCGGACCGAGCGTCGGTTTCGCAACCAACGGTTCGGTGTCGCCGATGGCCGAAGAGCAGTCCGTCGCGTCGGAGCGCACGCTCGAGGCGTTGCGATCGTTCGAACCCGATGTGTTGCATCTGCACGAACCGCTCGTGCCCGGGCCTACCAGTGCGGCCTTACTCGGGAGTGAGATCCCGAAGGTCGGGACGTTCCACGCGGCCGGTGAGGCCGGTGCACCCGCCTACAAGGCGCTCCGCAAGCTGGCAGTGAGCGCGGCACGCCGCCTGGCGGTTCGGGTCGCCGTGAGTCCGGACGCGCGGGCAATGGCCGAAGCCGCGCTCGGCGGCTCGTACCTCATCCTGCCGAACGGAGTGGACGTCGAAGCGTTCGCCAAGGTCGAACCGTGGGCCACGACGAAACCGAGCGTGCTCTTCGTCGGCCGCCACGAGCCTCGGAAAGGTTTGGGCGTGCTCCTCGACGCGTGGACCGGGTTGGACCGTGACGCCACCCTCTGGGTCGCGTCCGACGGTCCCGAGACCGAGTCGTTGCGCGCCCGAAACACCCCCAACGTCGAGTGGTTGGGCCGGATCTCGGAGCCGGAGAAGTTGGCCCGGTTGAAAGGTGCAACGGCGTTCTGTGCCCCGGCCCTCGGGCAGGAATCGTTCGGTATCGTGCTGCTCGAGGCGATGGCGGCCGGCACCGCGGTGGTGGCGTCGGATATCCCGGGCTACCGGAACGTGGCCCACCACGACGTCGACGCGCTGATGGTGACACCAGAGGATCCCCAGGCGCTCCGCCAAGCGCTGCGAACGGTGCTCGACGCCGCCGACCTGCGTGTTCGACTGGAACAGGCAGCCTCGACCCACGTCCTGAACTTCTCGCTCGCCCGCCTGGCCGAGCGCTACCTCGGGGTCTACGAACAGGCGATTGCTGCGGCTCCCGTCGAGCGATGAACCGATTCGGGGGGCCTTCGAGACCTACCATGATCACTATCAACGCCCTCTGAGGAGCACTCATCATGGTTATCGGCATCATCATCGCGGTGGTCGTCGTCCTGCTGGTCCTGTTCGTGATCGTCACGTACAACGGCCTGGTTCGGACCCGCAACCGCATCGACAACGCGTTTTCCCAGATCGCGGTGCAACTCAAGCGCCGCCACGACCTCATCCCGAACCTGATCGAGACGGTCAAGGGCTACGCCGCGCACGAGAAAGGCGTCTTCGAGGCCGTGACGGCGGCTCGCGCCAATGCGATCAACGCCACCAACGGCACTCCCCAGGATCAGGCACAAGCCGAGAACGCGTTGAGCGGCACGTTGAAGAGCTTGTTCGCGGTGGCCGAGGCGTACCCGGACCTGAAGGCGAACCAGAACTTCCTCTCTCTTCAGGAAGAACTGACGTCCACCGAAGACAAGATCGCGTACTCGCGGCAGTTCTACAACGACTCGGTGTTGGGCTACAACAACAAGATCCAGGCGTTCCCCGCCAACATCCTCGCGGGAACGTTCAACTTCACGCCGCGCGAGTACTTCGAAGGCGACCCCACCGAGCAGGGCCCGGTCAGCGTCCAGTTCTAGACCGCCGGGTCGGAGAGCAGTACCACCGTGGGAATGTACGAACAGATCGCGCGCAACAAGCGACGCACCTTTGTGATGCTCGCGGCCTTTGTGCTGCTCATTGCGGCGGTCGCGATCGCGCTCGGCGTCCTCTTCCGGGCCGGCACGATCATCGTGCCGATCGCCATCGTCATCGCGATCGCCATGGCGTGGACCTCGTACTTCGCGTCGGACAAGATCGCGTTGGCCGCGAGCCGTGCGAAACCGGCCGACGGACCCGAGTACGCCCGGTACCACAACTTGGTGGAAGGCCTGTGTATAGCGGCGGGCCTGCCGAAGCCCCGGCTCTACGTCGTGGACGACCCGGCGCCCAATGCGTTCGCCACCGGTCGAAATCCCGAGCACGCGGCCCTCGCGGTGACGACGGGCTTGTTGGAGATCATGAACCGCGTCGAGCTCGAGGGCGTGCTGGCGCATGAACTGAGCCACGTGCGCAACTACGACATTCTGGTGTCGACCATCGCGGTCACTGCCGTCGGCGCGGTCGCGCTGATGGCCGACCTGGGGATGCGGTTCATGTGGTTCGGTGGTCGTTCGGACCGGCGGGACAACAACGACAGCGGAGGACTCGGCATGATCCTCGTCGTCCTGTCGTTCGCCTTGCTGATCCTGGCGCCGTTCGCCGCGCAGCTGATGCAGTTCGCCATGAGTCGGCGCCGTGAGCTGCTCGCCGACGTTTCCGGTGTGCAGTTGACTCGGTATCCGCCCGGATTGATCTCGGCGCTGAAGAAGCTCCAGGGGGACAAAGCGGTGGTCCATCACGCCACGCGCGCCACTGCTCAGCTCTGGATCGAGAGCCCGTTGGAGCGCGACGAGAAGATCGAAGCCGACGGCACCAAGTCGAAGGGCAGTTGGCTCAACCGAAAGTTCGACACCCACCCGCCGCTGGCGGACCGAATCGCGGCGCTGGAGGCGATGTGAAAAGGATGATTGCGGTCGGCATCGTCGGCGCGATGGCAGTGAGCGCGTGTGGCAGTAGCGCGGCCAAGGAGACCAAGCGGGCGACCAAGAAAGCAGTCGCCACCAGCACGACGACCGCGAAGGCGCCGCCGGTTGCACCACTCACGGGGCTGCCCGATCCCACGGGGGTCGCTCAGGGCCGCTCGGTCGTCTCGATCAAGATCGACAACGACAACTCGGACGCGCGCCCCCAGACTGGGATCGAACAAGCCGACGTGGTGTGGGACGAGGTCGTCGAGGGTGAATCGACCCGTTTCCTCGCGATGTTCCAGAGTCAGACTCCCGAGGTCGTGGGCCCCGTGCGATCCGTGCGGCTGACCGATCCGTTGATCGTGTGGCCGGTCGGTGGCGTGTTCGCGTACTCGGGCGGCGCGAAGTACGCGGTCGACGGCATCAAGCAGGCGCCGCTGAAGCTGATCGACGAGAGCGCGGCGGGAAGCGCGATGTTCCGCGACTCGAGCCGGAAGCCCCCGCACAACCTGTACGCGCGGCCGGCTGACCTGTTCGGAATGGGCGGCCAGCCGGCGCCGCCACCGGCGCTGTTCGACTACTCACCGACGCCGATCACGGCCGGCGCCGCAGTGGCTTCTGTGCACATCTCTTTTTCCAGTCGCGAGTTCGCGCCGACCTACACCTGGGATGGTGGTTCGGGTACATGGTTGCGGTCCACCTCGGCGGGGCCCTTCATGGCGAAGTCGGGGAAGCAGATCGCCCCGACCAACGTGATCGTGTTGCCGGCGGCCTATGCCAATGGCGTCGGCCAGATCGGAGCCGAGGCGCAGCTTGTCGGCCAGGGCGCGGTGAAGGTCTTCACCAACGGCCTCGAGATCGACGGCACGTGGTCCCGGGCGGATAAGGCCCAACGGATCGAGTTCAAGGACGCGGCGGGGAAGCCGATCCTGCTGACGCCCGGATCCACCTGGGTCGAACTCCCGGACGTGACCTATCCCATCGAGGCAGTTCCGGCCGTTGCGGCGCCCGCGCCGGCGGCGAAGCCCTGATCAATCGGATCGGGTCTTCCGGGGACTGCCCGGTAACATTCGCACCATGACTGGTTCTTCTCCCGAAGTCGGTACGGCGCGCGTCAAACGCGGGTTGGCCGAGATGTTGCGCGGTGGCGTGATCATGGATGTGGTCGACGCCGAGCAGGCCAAGATCGCCGAGGACGCCGGCGCCACCGCGGTCATGGCACTCGAGCGCGTGCCGTCGGACATTCGTCGCGACGGTGGCGTGGCTCGGATGTCGGACCCGGTGATGATCGAGGGCATCCAGGCCGCGGTGACGATCCCGGTGATGGCCAAGTGTCGGATCGGTCACTTCGCCGAAGCCCAGGTGCTCCAGTCGTTGGGCGTCGACTACATCGACGAGTCGGAGGTCTTGACCCCTGCGGACGAGGCGTACCACGTGGACAAGTGGTCTTTCACCGTGCCCTTCGTCTGCGGCGCGACCAACCTCGGCGAGGCGCTGCGTCGCATCAGTGAAGGCGCGTGCATGATCCGTTCGAAGGGTGAGGCGGGCACCGGCAACATCGTCGAGGCCGTGCGTCATCTGCGTTCCATTCTCGGTGACATCCGCGCGTTGACCGTGGCGTCGCCCGAAGAACTCTTCGGCTGGGCGAAGGAGCTTCGAGCGCCGGTCGAGTTGGTGCAAGAAGTCGCCGCCCGGGGTGAGCTTCCGGTCCCGATGTTCTGCGCCGGTGGCATCGCCACTCCCGCCGACGCGTCGCTCGTGATGCAGCTGGGTGCGCAAGCGGTATTCGTGGGATCGGGAATCTTCAAGAGCGAGCAGCCCGAAGTGATGGCCAAGGCCGTCGTCGAGGCAACCACCCACTACGCCGATGCGGCCATCGTGGCCAAGGTGTCACGCGGGCTCGGCGCCGCGATGCCCGGTGCCGAGATCGGCAAGCTAGATGTGACGTTCGCGGATCGCGGCTGGTGAAGGTCGGCGTTCTCGCTCTCCAAGGCGCATTTCGCGAGCACCGCGAGGCCCTCGAATCGCTCGGCGTCGCCGCGGTCGAGGTCCGCACACCAGAGGGACTCGACGGCGTGGACGCGCTCGTCATGCCCGGCGGTGAATCCACGACCATGCACCACCTGTTGACGTCGTCCGGACTGGTCGACCCGTTGCGGGAAGCGATCAGTAACGGGCTGGCGGTGTTCGGGACTTGTGCCGGCCTCATCCTCCTGGCCCGAGAAGTGCTCGACGGCCGTGCCGATCAGACCCCGCTGGGTGCGATCGATCTGACCGCGCGGCGCAACGCCTACGGTCGCCAGCGGGATTCCTTCGAGGCTGACCTGAAGATCGCGGGACTCGATGACCCTGATTTTCCGGGGGTGTTCATCCGCGCACCGGCCATCGAACGGGTAGGTGACGCGGTGGTCGTGCTCGCAGAGCACAATGGGCGTCCGGTGCTCGCCAAAGAGGGCCGGGTGTGGGTCAGCTCCTTTCATCCGGAACTCGCGGGTGACCGGCGCGTGCACGAACGATTTCTCCAGGAGGTTGCCTAGATATGTCTGGTCATTCCAAGTGGCATTCGAT
>JANLTQ010000399.1:0-8669 GCA_031363005.1 Acidimicrobiia bacterium
CGGCAGGCGCCGCGTTCAACACGCTGGCCGCCAACCTCGTCGACGAGTTGCTGCCCCCCGTCGAGATGGCCGGGTGCACCGCACGCATCTTCGAACTCGCCACCGCCAATCTCGCCGCGGCCGACGCCGCCAAGGCCTGACCCCGCGATTTCAACCCGCGTTCGACGACGAATCGACTCGAATTCGGGCGCTCAACCACCAGGAGTCAGGAGACTGCGGTCCAGGTGCTGCGCTGGTCTCGACCGGTGACTCGGCCTTCGTCTCGCAGCTTCTTGAGGTGGGAGTAGATCTGCTTCGCGGCGACCGGCAGCAGCAACTCCGGGGTGTCGACGTAAAGGGTCGCCACGATGCGCTTCACCGTGGTGGGGCCGCGACGCACCAGACCGAGGATCTGCTTCTCACGCGACCGGCGATGCTGGAGGTATTCGTCGATCCGCGCTCGGGGCTCCTCGATGAGCTCGCCGTGACCCGGGGCGATCGATCGCAGTCGCAGCTTCCGGAGCCGTTCCAATGTTGCGAAATACTGCGCCATATCGCCACCGGTCGACGGCGAGACCACCGAGTACATGCCACCGAGGATCGTGTCGCCGGTGAAGAGCATGCGTTCCTCGTCCAGGTGAAAGCACAGATGGTTGGGCGCATGACCCGGAGTGTGGAGGACCGCGAGCCGGAACTCGGTTCCGTCGATCGTGTCGCCGTCGCCGATGGCGCGAGTGACCTTGACACTCTTCTCGCGCGTCGAGAACGCGAGCACCTCGGCGCCGGTCGCCTTGGCGAGGCGAGTGGCACCGGGAGCGTGATCCGAGTGCGTATGCGTCAGCACGATCCAACGCACGCGTTGACGGCCGGCGGCGCCGACGATGGCGTCCGTGTGCGCCTTCGAGTCCGGTCCCGGATCGATCACCGCAACTTCGTCGATGCCGACGAGATAGGTATTCGTCCCCGAGCCGGTCATGTGGCTCGGGTTCGCCGCCACCACCCGTCGTACCAGTGGCGACAACGCGCTCGGGACATCCGGCGTCATCGCGGGCATCAGGAGACTGCGGCTCGGGTCGCGGCAAGGACGGCGGCGGCGCGGTCGAACTCGGCGAGGACTTCGAGACTGCGGCGAGTCGGGAGAATCAGATCGAGTTCACCGCGGTCTGCAGCAGCCAGCGCGTCGAGCGGTCCGATCCAGTTCGACGCGACGAGCTCGGTGTTGTCGTGTTCGTAGGCGCCCGGCGGCGCGGCCCCGATGAAGAACCGAGTGTCGTACCGGCGCGGGCTTCGCTCGGGGGTGATCCAATGGGCGAACGGATGCAGCTGGTCGGTCGCGAGCATCAGGTCGTGGGTTGCGACGAAGGTCCCGAAGTCGATCGTGCCGGCGTTGAGCGCGTCGCGAGCACCGACGAACTCGGCGTCGCTGGCGTCGACTGGAGTGCCATCCGCGTGACGAGCCATGAGAACCCCGGCCTCCTCGTACGTCTCGCGGATCGCGCCGACCCAAAACCCGAGGCCGCCGCCACGCACACTGAGCGCCGCACTCGCGCGTGCGTCGTCCCACCCGTTGCAGCGCGCCTCCCACGACGCGTCACGGTCATCGGGATCGATGGCCCCGCCCGGGAAGACCGAGGCGCCCGCGATCCAGGTGGACTCGGCGTTCCGCAGGGCCATGAACACCTGGAGGTCCGGCGCATCGCGGACGAGCATCACCGTTGCCGCGTCCCGAGGAGTCACCACCCCCAAAGACTACGGCGAGACTTCTTTCCCGCTCTCGCGACTGCGTCGCAGGCCGCTCGGGCCCCGGTTCGGGGCGCGGACCGTCGAACCCGCGTGCCCGCATCCCTCACCTTCGGCTCCTCACTCTTGCGAAACTTCCGCGAGGCGGCGGGAGAGGTAGCGGCGTTCGGTTTCGGTGCCGGCGGCGTCGCGGGCGAGGCGGTACGAACGCGCGGATTCTTCTCGGCGGCCGAGGCGGCGCAAGAAGTCGGCCTTCGTCGCTTCGAACATCGGGAAGCTTGCGGCAACACCGTTCGCCGACAGTTCTTCGACGCGCACGAGTCCAGCCAACGGACCGTCGGCCATTCCCACCGCCACCGCGCGATTGAGGGCGACCACCGGCGTGGGTGTCAGTTCGTACAGCCGGTCGTACAAGCCGACGATCTCGCGCCAGTCGGTCGCCTCGGCGGATCGCGCGTTCCCGTGAACCGCAGCGATCGCGGCTTGGATCTGATACGGCCCCGGCTCGCCGCGCCGCAACGCAGCTTCGAGAATGGTGGAGCCTTCGGCGATCGCAGCACGGTCCCACCGAGCGCGGTCCTGTTCGTCGAGCGGTACGAGGTCACCCGCCGCATCGACCCGCGAGTCTCTGCGGGCGTGATGCAACCGCAACAGCGCGAGCAGGCCGGCCGCTTCCGGTTCGTCCGGCATCAACTCACTGAGCGCACGCGCGAGGCGGATCGCCTCTTCGCACAGTTGACCTCGGATCAGGTCGGCACCGGCGGTGGCGCGGTAGCCCTCGTTGAAGAGCAGGTAGACGACGGCAAGTACTGCGGTCGTGCGCCCAGGGAGGAGATGCGCGGGCGGGACCCGGTACGGGATTCCGGCGTGACGGATCTTGGCCTTGGCTCGCCCGATCCGTTTCGCCATCGTCGCCTCGGGCACCAAGAACGCACGCGCGATCTCGGAGATCGTGAGACCGGCAAGCGTTCGCAGCGTGAGCGACACCCGCGCCTCCAACGAGAGGGCGGGATGGCAACACGTGAAGATGAGTCGCAAGCGGTCGTCGGCGATCCCGCTCTCGTCATCACGCCCGTTGTCGGCAGCGCTGCTCATCATCCATTCCTGCGTTTTGGAAGCCCCGGTGCGTGAGCGGCGCAGGCGGTCGACGGCGCGCCGGCGCGCTGTCGTCGTGAGCCACGCTCCGGGAACTCGAGGAATGCCGTCTCGAGCCCAGCTCACGATGGCCGCCGCAAACGCGTCTTGCGTGCACTCTTCGGCCAGATCCCAATCGCCGGTCACCCGAATCAGCGTGGCCACGATCCGGCCCCACTCGTTGCGGAACGCCCGAGCCACGGCCGCCTCGACGGCGGCCGCGCTCGGAGCGTTTACATCTCCCAGAGCGGACGCACCTCGATCGAACCCGATCGGGCACCCGGAATCTTGGCTGCCACCGCGATTGCCTCGTCGAGGTTCTGGCAGTTCACCAGGTAGTACCCGCCGATTTGTTCCGCCGTCTCCGCGAACGGGCCGTCCACGGTCAGCGTTTCATCGTTCCGCACTCGCACCGTGGTGGCGTCGGCGGTCGGACGCAGCCGGGCGCCGCCGGCCAGCACTCCTCGCTTGCCCATCTCCTCACCGAACTCGCCGTACTCAGCGAGGGACGCCGCGCCCTCGGCTTCGGTGAGCACGCCGGTCTCGTCGCCGTAGATCATGAGCAAGTACTGCATGGAACTCTCCTTGTGATCGATGTGACCCTACGACCACTACGACGAACGAGAAGTCCCCACTCGGACACTCAAGACGATATTTCCGCTCTTGCGACTTCGTCGCAGGCCGCTCGGGCCCCGGCTCGGGTCGCGGACCATCGGACCCGCGTGCCCGCATCCCTCACCTTCGGTTTTCCTTCGGCGGGACCTACGCTGCCGGGCGATGGATCCCCGACGCGCGATTCCTTCCGTCGAGCGCATCCTCGGTCAGCTCGACGGTCTCCCGCACGAACTCCTGGCCGACGCCGCCCGGGATGCGATCACGGCCGCCCGCGCGGCGATTGACACCGGTGCGAGCCCCACCGAAGCCGACGTCCTCGCCGATGCGCAAGGCCGTGTCGGTGCAATGGGGGCACGCTTGTTACAACCGGTCGTCAATGCCACCGGCGTCCTGTTGCACACCAACCTCGGACGTGCACCCATCGGCGAGGAGGCGCTCGCGGCCGTCAACCGGATCGGCCGCGGCGCGTCCAACCTCGAGTTCCGCCTCGACACCGGCACCCGCGGATCGCGTCACGACCACGCTGGAACGCTCTTGGCCCGAGCCGTCGGCGCGGAAGCAGGACTCGTCGTCAACAACAACGCGGCCGCGGTCCTGCTCGCGCTCGGTGCACTGGCGCGCGGACGGGAAGTGGTGGTCTCGCGCGGCGAACTCGTCGAGATCGGCGGGGGATTTCGCGTCCCCGAGATCATGGCCGAGTCCGGCTGCAGGCTGATCGAGGTCGGCACCACGAATCGCACCCGCCGAGCGGACTACGAACTCGCCATTACTGACGCCACCGCACTCCTCCTCAAGGTGCACGCCTCGAACTACCGGATGATCGGGTTCACCGAATCCACTGCGGTCGGCGCACTTGCGGAGCTCGGACCGACCGTGATGGTGGATGCCGGGTCCGGTCTGCTCGACGAGACCACACCGTGGCTCCCCTCCCGACCGGCGTGGCTGCAGGACGAGCCGGGTGTTCGACAGGCGGTCGACGCCGGCGCAGACGTCGTCACATTCTCCGGCGACAAGTTGCTCGGTGGACCGCAGGCCGGAGTCATCGTCGGGCGGGCGGATCTCATCGCCACCATCGCCAAGCATCCGCTGGCCCGCGCCATGCGCGCCGACAAGATGACCCTCGCGGCGCTCCAGCAGGTGGCGCTCGTGTACCTCTCCGGCGATGCCTCCAGCATTCCGTTGTGGCGGATGGCCACCACCTCGCTCGACCAGCTGCGACACCGCGCCGAACACATCGCGACCAACGTCGCCGGCGCCAAGGTCGTGGACACCGAAGCAGTCGCCGGCGGGGGGTCGTTGCCTGGTCTGACCATTCCGTCGGTCGGTGTCGCGGTACGGCCGCCCAAGCCGCGGGCGGCCATGGACGCGCTGCGCGCCTTCGGCGTTGTCGCCCGCACCGAATCGGAGCTCGTCGTCTGTGACCTTCGCAGTGTCGACCCGGCCGATGACACCGTTGTCACCGCCGCGCTCGCGTCACTCTGATGCGCGTCGTCGCCACCGCCGGACACGTCGACCACGGGAAGTCCACGCTCGTCCACGCGCTCACCGGTACCGACCCGGACCGGTTCCCGGAGGAGAAGGCGCGCGGGCTCACCATCGACCTCGGCTTCGCGTTCTGCACGCTTCCGTCCGGCGCGGACGTCGGCTTCGTCGATGTTCCTGGTCACACCCGCTTCATCAAGAACATGTTGGCGGGAGTGGGCGCGGTCGATGTTGCGATGCTCGTCGTTGCGGCGAACGAAGGCTGGAAGCCCCAGAGTGAGGAACACCTCCGGATCCTCGACCTCCTCGGAGTGCGCCACGGGATTGTGGTGGTCACCAAGTCCACGCTGGTCGACGACGAGACCCTCGAGATCGCGCAGCTCGAGGCAGCCGATCACGTGGAGGGCACCACTTTCGACGGGCTCGAGATCGTCACCTGCGATGCCCGATCCGGTCTCGGTCTCGATGCCGTGCGCGCTGCGCTCGACACCGCACTGGCCGCCGCACCGAGCGCACGCGACGACCAGCGCGCGCGACTGTGGATCGACCGGGTCTTCGCGGCCAAGGGCGCCGGAACCGTCGTCACCGGCACGCTGACCGGCGGCACGATCGAGACCGACGACGAGCTCGAGGCCGCCGGTCACCGGGTCCGGGTGCGCGGCATCGAGAGTCACGGCATGCCGTCCGGCCGGGGCGAGCCGGGCGCGCGCGTCGCGTTGAATCTCGTCGGCGTCGATCGTCACCAGCTCGCTCGCGGCGACGCAGTCGTTCGGCCCGGGCAGTGGCTCGACGTCGGGATTGTGGACGTTGCGCTCCGCACCGTCCCGGGGACGAAGCTGAAATCACGCGGGCGACTCATCGCGGCAGTCGGTTCGGGCGAGCACCCGGTGTGGTTTCGTCGCCTCGACGACGACTTTGGGCGGCTGCGCTTCGACACGCAGCTTCCGCTCGCCCCGGGCGACCGCATCGTGCTGCGGGACTCGGGCGCGGAGACCACTGTGGCGGGCGCCGAGGTCCTCGACGTCCGGCCGACGCGTCGGGCGGCCGACGCGCCGGCCCGATTGCGGCTCCCACTGGGGCGTCGGCTGCTCGAAGCGGGGTGGGTTCCGGCCGCCGGGCTCGAGGCCCTGGCCGGCCTGGCTCCCGACGCTGCGACGAACGCCGTGCTCGCAACGGGCGGCGAGGCGATCGGCGCCTGGTTCGTTGCCGGTGACGCGGTCGCCGACCTCCGTGCGCGCGTCGTCACGATCGTTGCGGATCATCATCGCGAGCACCCCAACGATCGGGGACTGGCCCTGGTGGAACTCGCGCGGCAGCTGAAGCTCGAACTCGACCACACCGAGGCGCTCGTTGCCACCGTCGTCGGCATCGTGATCGAGCAGGGTCAGGCTCGGGCCGCCAACCACAGTGGTGGCATCGCCGACACCGACGCGGGCCGCGCCATGGTGGACGCGCTCAACGCAACCCCGCTCAGTCCTCCACCACCAACCGACCTCGCCACCGCGCGCGCCCTGGTGCGCGAACGGGAGCTCGTGGACCTGGACGGCGTCTACTTCACCGCGGCCGCGCTCGATCAGGCGCGCGCCCTGGTGATCGAGGCGCTCGCCGCGCGCGGCTCACTGACCATTGCGGACGCGCGTGATGTGCTCGGATCGAGCCGGAAGTACGTCGTACCGATCATGGTTCGCATGGACGCCGAAGGCGTGACCCGCCGACGCGATGACCAACGCATCCCCGGACCACGATCGGGATTGCTCGACGCCTGACGCACGCCTTCGAGCGGGAAACGATGAGCAGCGACGCGAGCGATCAGCCGGCGCGCGTCGCGAGGAGGTTCGAGCGCTCGTGCTCGTTGAGTCCACCCCAGATGCCGTGCGGTTCCTTGATCGACAGTGCGTAATCAAGACACTCTGCCGCCACCGCGCACTCACCGCAGATCACTTTCGCGCGAGCCTCACGCAGCTCCCGTTCGTCTCGCCGCTCGCCACTGGCCGGGGGAAAGAACACTCCGGACCTCGGACCGCGACACGCAGCCCGCACTTGCCACGTCTGATTGACCGTGCCGACACTCACCGGGACCCTCCTGCGGGGTGGCTGGGCCGTCCGCTCCGACCCGTCCGGCGAACCTACTCCTGGGGTGTGACCACCCACAAGAGCCAGGTTTCACACGGCCTATTCCGGCTCGAGTGGCTCTTTCGCCTTCGGTTCCCGGTAGTCACGTGCCGCACCGACCTCGGGTTCGACCTCCAAAACCAAGCCGTCGACCTCGATCACCCGAACTCCCTGACCCGCCGGAATCGGGGTGGCGCGGTTCGTACGGGCCCGCCACCGAGCGCCTTGGAGCAGCACCACACCGTCGGGGGCAACGTCCACGACCGCTTCGCCGAGTTCGCCGATGAGCGATTCGCGACCGATCGTCGGGGTGGAGAAACGGGATCGCACGGCCACCGGCATCGCAGTCACGAAGAAGGCGACCGTGCTCACCACCAACAGGATGATCGCCCACCAATACACGTCGAGATCGGACGAACCGCCGTACAGGAACACGGTCCCGACGATGAGCAACACCGTGGCGATGACCGTCCACGAGTAGGCGCGGCCGGACTGGACGTCGATGGCGTAGCCGAACATGGCGACGAGGATCAGGACGAGCGCCCAGATGTTCACGGGCAAATGGGA
Source organism: Acidimicrobiia bacterium (assembly GCA_031363005.1). GTDB lineage: Bacteria > Actinomycetota > Acidimicrobiia > IMCC26256 > JAENVU01 > JAENVU01. The sequence continues at coordinate 7,630 of JANLTQ010000399.1, forward strand.
GAACCCGACGAACGCGCCGACGATGGCGATTGCACCCGTCGCGCCCGCCAGGCCGATCGAGATGGTGAAGAACTCGAAGACGATGAGGGCAAGTCCGACAACGAGCAGCCCGTAGGCGATGGTCGGGTTGGTGAGAGTGTGGACCGCCTGGCCGATGAGGTCGAGCTTGCGGAACCGGATCTGATCCGTCGGTTGGAGCCGACGGTCTCGATCCTTGCCCACCACCCTGGCGGTGCGGAGCTTCACGTCGCCGGCGGCGGTCCGCACCGTCTTCCCGTTCAGCGCGACCAGCAGATCACCGATCGTGGCGCACCCCGGCGGCGACGCACAGACGCGGTCACTGACCCCCCGCCGCACGGCGTCGTCAGGGTTGAACGCCTGACGACGCAGGGCCCGGCCGCCGGCGGCGCGACGACCGTTCACATCTTCGATCGCACCGAGCTCCTGCAGATAGGCGCGTCCATCACTCGAGTCGAGGCGGACCGGATCCGCCGCACCGATCGACGACCCATTCGACACGGCAACAACGGGCGCGGCAATCGCGAGGATCGCAGCGAGACCCCTCGCCTTCGAGCCGGAGGGCCCGACCCACGCAATCACCGGTACGCGGGAACTGCGAATGGCCTTCACCAGCGGCGCCGGATCGACGTCGACTGCGCCACCGGAGTTGAACTTGATCAGGAGCAGGGTGGCACGGGACCGGTTTGCCGCAGTGATCGCGTCTCGAATGAGCGCCGCGTTGGGCGGATCGATCAGACCGTCGACCTGGATCACGTCGATCGATCCCTGCTTCCCCGCACGCTCTGGCGTCACCCGCGCCGACCCCCGCGGCCCTGGTGACGCCAGAGCGTTGGTGGGGAAGGCGGTCAGGAGCACGCCGAGGCCGATGAGCAGGACCGCGACACGAACGCCGACGATTCGGGACGTGCGTCGGCGGTCTGGAGAGCGCTCTCCCGTAGGCTCGCCGAGATGGAGCTGGCTCACTTTTGCTCCACCTCCCGGGTGGTCATCGTTGCGGGCAAGGGTGGCGTCGGCAAGAC
>JANLTQ010000256.1:0-6041 GCA_031363005.1 Acidimicrobiia bacterium
ATGAGCAATCCGTTCATCGAGAGCGTCTGGTGGCAGTTCCACGAGATGTGGAACAAGGAACTGATCTACGAAGGGTCCAAGGTCGTCCCGTATTGCGGCCGGTGCGGGACCGCGCTCTCCAGCCATGAGCTGGGACAGCCAGACGCTTATCGAGACGTCACCGAAGATTCGGTCTACGTGCGATTTCCCGTCGTCGATGCGGATTTCGATCTGCTCGTCTGGACCACCACCCCGTGGACCTTGGTGAGCAACGTGGCCGCCGCAGTCGGTCCGGACGTTCCCTACGTGCGAGTCGCCGTCGACGGTGGGCGCGATCTCGTCCTCGCGGCCACCCGCGTCGAGGCGGTCTTGGGCGATCGGGCCACCGTCGTCTCCGAACTCTCGGCCGGGGATCTCGACGGCCTCCGCTACGAGCGGCCGTTCGACTGGTTGCCCGCCGACGGCGACGGCTGGCGCGTGGTCACCGCCGATTTCGTCACCATCGACGACGGCTCGGGCATCGTTCACCTCGCCCCGGCCTTCGGTGAGATCGACCGCGAGGTCGCCGAAGCCCACGGTCTGGCGATGCTCAACCCGGTGAACGCCCAGGCCCGTTTCGACGCCACGGTCCCGGCCGTCGCCGGCGTCTTCGTCAAAGATGCCGACCCGACGCTCATCGACGAGTTGCGGGCACGGGGCCGGCTCGTGGTCGTCACGCCGTACGAGCACTCCTACCCGCACTGCTGGCGGTGCAGCACGCCCCTCATCTATTGGGCCAAGCCCACGTGGTTCGCCCGTACGTCGCAGTTGAAAGAGTCTCTGCTCGCCGAGAACGAGAAGATCGGCTGGCATCCCGAGCACATCCGTCACGGCCGTTTCGGTGACTGGCTCGCGAACAACGTGGATTGGGCATTGTCACGCGACCGATTCTGGGGCACGCCGATCCCGGTGTGGCGATGCACGAGCTGCGACCACGACACGTGCGTCGGGTCCGTCGCCGAGTTGTCCGAACGCGCATCGGTCAACCTCAGCGATCTCGATCTCCATCGGCCGTTCGTCGACGACGTCGAGATCGCCTGCGAAGAGTGTGGTGCGCGAGCACTGCGCGTGGAGTCGGTCCTCGATGCGTGGTTCGACTCCGGATCGATGCCGGCCGCACAGTGGCACTACCCGTTCGAGAACACCGAGATTTTCGAGCGCCGGTTCCCCGCCGACTTCATCTGCGAGGCGATCGACCAGACCCGGGGTTGGTTCTATTCGCTGCTCGCGGTCAACACGCTCGTCTTCGGGCGCGCGCCCTACCGAGATGTGGTGTGCCTCGCGCTGTTGTTGGACCAGGACGGGCAGAAGATGTCCAAGAGCAAGGGGAACGTGGTCGACCCGTGGTCCGTGCTCACGACGCGTGGCGCCGACGCACTGCGATGGAACTTCGCGTACGCGAGCTCGCCGTGGACCCCGAAGCGGGTCTACCTCGAGAACATCGACGAGACCACGAACCGGTTCCTGGTCACGCTGTGGAATACCTACTCCTTCTTCGTGACCTACGCGAACCTCGACGGCTGGGAGTCTGACGCCGACGCGCCGCAGCCGGAAGACCGAAGCGAGGCGACGGCGGTTGCGGTCCAGCCGATGGACCGCCGAGCGGGGCCCGAGCGGCCTGCGCCGCAGGCGCAAGAGCGGGAAAGTCACGTCATGGACCGCTGGATTCGGTCGCGGCTGCATTCCACGCTGCGTGAGGCCACCGATGCGTTCGAGGACTTCGATGCGTTCCGGGCCACCCAGGCCATCGACGCGTTCGTCGACGATGTCTCGAACTGGTACGTGCGCCGGAGCCGGCCCCGCTTCTGGAAAGCATCGGACGGATCCGCCCACGCGGTCCTGCATGAGTGCCTGGTCGTCCTCAGCCAGATGTTGGCGCCGGTGTGCCCGTTCACTGCGGACGAGCTCTTCCAAAACCTGACCGGGTCGACGCGCTCGGTGCATCTGTCCAACTGGCCTGATCCCGATGCGAGCGCCATCGATCCCGAACTGGAAACTGAGATGGACCTGGCGCGCGAGCTGGTCTCACTCGGGCTCGCGACGCGCGCCGAGTCGAAACTCAAGGTGCGCCAACCGCTCGCGCGCGCCATCGTCATGGTGCCCGAGGCCACCGCGCTGCGTCCTGAGATCGTGGCCGAGATCGCCGACGCGCTGAACGTGAAGACCCTCGAACCGGTGGCGAGTCTCGAAGGTCTCCTCGACTACACCGTGGTGCCCAACTTCCGCGCCCTCGGCCCGAAGGTCGGCAAGCTCCTGCCGAAGGTCAAGCAGTTGCTCGCCGAGGTCGATGGCGCATCGGTCCGTGAGGCGCTCGCCTCGACCGGCGCCTATTCACTCGACGTCGACGGCACCGTCGTTGCGCTCACCGCCGACGATCTCGAGATCCGGGCGGCGTCCCACGAATCACTGGCGCTCGCCCAGGACGGTCCGTTCGCGGTAGCGATCGATACCACTCTGACACCGGCCCTGCGCCAGGAGGGACTGGCACGCGAGATCGTGCGCGCCCTGAACGACCATCGGAAGGCGATCGGACTTGCCATCGCAGACCGCATCGAACTGCGGATGGACGCGTCCGACGATCTCCTCGAGGCGCTCACCGAGTACCAGGACTGGATCGCCGGCGAAGTACTCGCCACCTCAGTCACCCTGGGCGCCACAGATGCCGAGGCGCACACCCTCACCGTCGACGGTCACAGCCTGCGAGTGACGGCCCTGAGGGCCGAGAACTAAGGGCTGTCTTCCGGGCCTCTCAGAATTTGAAAGGTCAGCGGCCGCGACGACGGAAGAGGCCGCCGCCGCGATCGTCCTGGTCGAAGACGTTGGCGCCGCTCGGCGTATCACGCGGGCCGAGCGGAGTTTCGTCCGTCACTGCTTCCCGCAAGCTCGCGAAGAACGCGTCGTCGTCGAGGTGCTCCGGCTCGGGATCGGCGTCGAACAACGGCGGACGGGTGACCGGCGGCGTCGACTCCTCCTCCCACGGTGGTGCAGTTGCGGCCGGCGCGGCATCGACGGATGGCGCAGACGCGGCCGTGTCGGCAGCGAATGCCGGAGGTGGGGTGACGGGAGCGGACTCGCCGGCCGCAGGTGGCGTCGGAGGAGCAGCCGGGGGCGACGGAGCTAGGGGCGGCGGGCTGGTCACTGCAGCCGGTGCGGGGCTCTCGGTCCGCACGGGTTCGGGAGCGGCGGTCGGCGCGGGCGGCGTCACTGCGGACGCGGGGTGAGCGGCCGGGACCGGTGGCGGATCCACGGTGTGCTCGGTCGTCGCGTTGGAGGTTGACGGCATCTCGACGTCGTGGGTGGTCGGACGCGGCGACGGCGACACCGAGCCCTTGCTCGAGAGCATCTCGAGATCCGCTTCGACCGCGCGGCGCAAGCGGGCGCGATAGTCGTTCTCGAATCGCTCGAGCGCGTCGACGTCGGCAACCAGCGCGTCTCGCTTCGCACCGAAGTCCAGGACCTCGCCTTCGAGCCGCCGCCGTTCCGTCTCGGCCTGGCGCCGGGCTGTGCTCTCGGCTTCGTTGAGCATCGAGCGTGACTTACTCTCGGCGTCGTCGAGAATCTGACGGGCCTTGGCTTGCGCTTCGGCGACAGCTTCATCGGCCGCCCGTTGGGCGAGCAGCAACGTCCGGTGGAGCATCTCCTCGGTCTCGCGCGTCTTGCCCGTGTCCGCGCTCGAGGCCTCGACCTGGCTCTGTGCCGCTCGCAGCTGACCTTCGAGTCCTTCGATGCGCGCCGCGGCCCGCTCAAGCAGGTCGTCGACGTCGTCCTTGTTATATCCGCCGAGGCGTTCACGAATATCGATGTCGCGGAGTTCCCGAGGCGTTACATCCATGCTTGGCATCGTAGTGACCGAACCACTTCTGAATCGAGACTCATTGACAAATCGGACAACTCTTTTTTTCTCAGCACACCAGGCCGCGCCCGATGTACAGCAGGATCATGAGCACGAAGAACGAGAGATCGAAGACGCCCGTCGGCGGTATCACCCGGCGTATCGGGGCGAGCACCGGCTCGGTGAGATCGAGCAGCACCCGGTTCACGGTCGCGAGCGTGCCGCCCGACGGTGGCAACCACGACAGGATCGCGCGCGCGAACAGGATCAGGAGGTAGGTGGTGAGCAGTGCACAGAGAACTTGACGCAAGGTGGTAGGGGCTCAGGCGCCGAACAGGCCGCGGGCCTGAAGGCGATCCTTCTCTTCTTGAGAGACTTCGACATTGCTCGGAGTCAGCAGGAAGACCTGATCGGCAACGCGTGACATCGAGCCACCGATCGCGTAGGTAAGACCGCTCGAGAAGTCGATGAGTCGACGTTGGAGATCGCGCGTCAGGCCCTGCAGATTGATGATCACGGGCTGATCGCTCTTGAGCCGGTCACCGACCTCCTGGGCGTCGTTGAAGCCAGCGGGTTCCACCACGTGGACCCGGGCTCCGGACGCCGGCATCGGGCGGATCGTCGGGATCACCACCGGCTCGTCCTCGACCGGCACGGCCCTGACGCGCGGCTGCACCCTGACCGCCGGCGCTATTGGCTCACGGCGCACGGGCCGTGAGCTGGGTCGGCTCGGGCGCTCGGCCGCCATGATCGGCTGCGCCTCGACGAGCTCCTCCTCCGGGAGGTCCAACTCGTCGTAGTCGTACTCGTAGCCCTCGTCATCGTCTTTGAGACCGAGGTACACCATTGTTTTTTGCCACATACCCGGCATCGCCTCTCCCTCCGGACGGAAAAGCAGGTTACCGCCCCTGGTCCCGAGATTGGGGGAATGTCGGGCGAAGTCCGAACAGTCCGGTCCCGACCCGCACGATCGTGGCGCCTTCCTCGACCGCAGCCTCGAAATCCCCACTCATTCCCATCGAGAGTTCTTCGAGCCCGAGTCCCTCACCGAGCTCGCGTACGAGGGCGAAGGTCGGCCGTGGGTCCACGCCCGCCGGGGCCACCGTCATGAGCCCGGCCACCTGCGCACCCTGGCTCCGAAGCCGGTCCACCAGCGCAGGAGCCGAGGCCGGCGAACACCCGCCCTTCTGCGGTGCGTCGTCGACGTTCACCTCGACGAGGACCTTCGCCGACGGCACGCGACTGGTCAGCGCGTCGGCCAGATCCTCGCTGTCGATCGACTCCCACCAGGTGACCCGGTCCTTGAGCTGATTGATCTTGTTGCGCTGCAGCCGCCCGATGAAGTGCCAGACGGGATCGAACCGAGCGAGGTCGGCCGCCTTTGCCACCAGCTCCTGGGCCCGGTTCTCGCCGAGGTCGTGGACACCGGCCTCGATCACAGCCTGGATGCTCGTGACCGGCTGCACTTTCGTCGCGGCGACGAGCCGCACCGAGTTGGCGGCGCGTCCCGCTCGCTGTTGCGCCGCCGCAATGCGCTCGCGCACCGCAACGACTCGAGCGCGAATGGTCTCGGCCGTTGCCGAGACGTCCTCGTCGTGCACAGCTTCGGTCATGACCGGATCACACCCTGGCCAGCACGACGCCGTGGCGTCCGGTCACGCCGTCTCGCCGGTACGAATAGTGATCGGTGGATTCAGCCGTGCAGACGTCCAGTACCTCGACGTCCTCGGCCTCCACCTCGGCGTGGGCAAACGCCAACCGGATCGCGCCGCGCAGGTCGAATGCCGGAACGCCGGAATCCGTGCTGCCCGCGACACTCGGTCCGGTTCGCGTCACGATGTCGGCAAGCTCGGTCGCGCCGAACTCGTAGTGGCGTACACAGATACACGGACCGACGACCGCGCGCACGCGACCGGTGCCGAGAGCGCGTACCGCGGCGACCCCCGCCTCGACCACTCCCCCAACGGCTCCTCGCCAGCCCGCGTGTACCGCGGCGCACGCGGTGTCATTGGCGATCGCGATCGGCGCGCAGTCCGCTCCGAGCGCACCCAGCAGGACCCCGAATCGATTGGTCGCGGCGCCGTCGCCCTCGGGGTGGTGGGAGGCCCCGACGCCGAGCTCGAAGGAATCGTCGATCCGGAGCACGGTGGAACCGTGGACGGGGCGGGGCAGCACCCATGCGGCGTCCGGC
>JANLTQ010000445.1:0-14755 GCA_031363005.1 Acidimicrobiia bacterium
GAACTCCTCCGCCACCTCACCCTCGACCCCACCCGCGACTACCAGCCCCTCGACACCAAACCCTGAACACCTAGAATTGTGGGTTCAACTGTCCACGATGTCTCGCGACATCACAGCGGTGGAGACGATGGGACTCGAACCCACGACTTCCTGCTTGCAAAGCAGGTGCTCTAGCCAACTGAGCTACGTCCCCGAGGGACCCCCATCGTAGAGGTTGGCCGACCCGGGATCGGTCCTCAAACTCAAGCCGTCGACCTCGCGCACCGATGGGCAGGTGTGGCGACCGAGATGTGGGATCCCGAAGCGAACCAGACCGCCGAGAAGATTTTCGGTGCGTCCGAAGATCAGCTGCGCGAAATCGCACAGTCCGTGATCGGCTCGGAACCGGTGATCGCGGCGGGTGCGTTCTGGCCGAATGGCGTCAGCCAGGAGACCATGGAACACGGCACCGTCGGTGGGCACAGGCTCGGCACAGTCGTCGGGCCGAGCATCGGTCAGTTGACCGCGCTGGCGGGCGCATTCGTCGGCAAGGGCGAGCCCGAGACGTTCGAGATGGCCAAGCCGCTCATCACCGCGGTAACCGATACCCGGATCCACGTCATCGAGCCACCGTCGAGTGACGAGCCGGCCCGAACGTTTAAGACGTTCGATCGCGAGACGACCGAAGTCGTCGTCAAGCGCCGCGGCTTCGGTCGCGTTGTGATGATGGACGACGACGCGTCCGACGTCCACCTTCGTCTCCATGCTGAACCGGTCAAGGGCCTGGCCCGCACCGGACCCCAACGTTCGGTGTTGGCCGAGATCACTCGGACCGCCTGAACCAGAGCTGACGTCAGCGCATCGCGTCCGCGAGGTCGGCGAGCTTGTTGGTCGACCGCCAGTTGCGCGTCGTGCCGCTCAACCCGAGCCGCTTCGTCACCTTGGGCACCAGCGTGGACTTCCCCATCCCGTTCGGCGTGTACAGGTACGCCTCGTGGCCGACCACCTCGACCACGTCCGGCGCGTAGTCCCGCGGAGAGAGCGCGTTCATCGTGGGTTTCACCCCGGCGAACAGGAACGTGACCGAGAGCTTCGTCGGGTCCTCGGTTCGAGCGGTGAGTGGGTTCGTCGTGACCACCTTGCGGAGCTGGGTGGCCGTGCGCAACGCGATGCTCGTGTCGATACCGGACTCGTCGAGGACCGCGTCGTGCAGTTGCTCGGTCACCGCGCTCGCGCCGGCCGAGGACCGGAACAGCACGTTGCCGCTCTGGATGAACGTCGAGACATCGTCGAACCCGCAGCCCGTCGCCGTGGCCCGCAACACGTCCATCTTCAGCGACCGCCCACCAACGTTGACACCGCCGAGCAGCGCCACGTACACCGTCATGGCCAACCTCGGCTCACGACGGGCAGCTACTTGTACCCGGCCGAGATGTGCTCGAGCCACGCCGCGGGCGCGGCCGAGAGCAACGTGTTGAGGTCCAGGTAGTCATGCCAGCGGACGATCTTGCCGTCTCGGATCTCGTGCACCGAGACGAACGGCAGGTCCACGTGCTCGCCGCTCTCCCAGAACCATTCCTCGTGGTGCTCGGTGATCACCATGTCGCCGTCGGCCACGATCGGACCGTCGTGCAGCACGTACTTGGCGAGTGGCGCGATCCCGAGACGAAGCCGGGCCGTCACCTCGGCGGGTCCGAACGCACCTTCTTCTGGGGCGGGCACATCGGTGTAGTGACCATCAGCGGCGAAGTACGCACCCACGGCCTCGAAGTCACGCCGGCCGAGATCGCCCCAGAAGCGCTCGATGAGGGCCTTGTTGTCTGCTGCGGTCGTCATGGCGGCGCACCATAGAAGCTGATGAAGAATCCCGAAACTCCGACGATTCGGACACGGAAGCGTCAAGCAACGCGGCGCCGGAGCCGACAAACTGACTCATGATGCGTACCGACACGCGCCCACAGGCCGACCTCTCCCTCGCCCACCGGTTGGCCGGCACGCTGCGGACCGGCCTCACGGACGTCCTGCGCGGCAAGCCCGAGCCCGTGCGCCTCGCCGTCATCGCGCTCCTTTCGGGCGGTCATCTGCTCGTCGACGACGTTCCCGGTGTAGGCAAGACCCTGCTCGCCAAGGCAATGGCACGAGCTGCGGGCGGGTCGTTCCGGCGCATCCAGGCGACTCCCGATCTGCTCCCGAGTGAACTGACCGGCGTCTCGGTGTTCCACTTGGCCGGCAACGAGTGGGAGTTTCGTCCGGGCCCGCTGTTCGCCAATGTCGTCTTGGTCGACGAGTTGAACCGCGCTACCCCCCGCACCCAGTCCGCCCTCCTCGAGGCCATGGAGGAACGCCAGGTCACCGTGGACGGCGTGACCCGTCCGCTCCCGAAACCGTTCTTCCTCGTGGCCACCCAGAACCCGTTCGAAACCGCGGGAACGTTTCCGCTCGTGGAAGGACAGCTCGACCGCTTCACCGTCGTCACCGAGATCGGACCGCCCGACGCCGGAACCGAACGCGAACTGCTCCTCGGCGCCGGGGGCGAGTCTGCGCTCGACGCGCTCGAGCCGCTTACCGATCCGACCGAGCTCGCCGCGGCCATCGCGTCGGTGCGCTCAGTCTTCTGTTCACCCGAGGTGGCGGACTACACCGTCGCCATTGCCAACGCGACCCGCGTTCATGGCGACGTGTCGATTGGCGCGAGCCCGCGCGCGTCATTGGCGTTGCTGCACGCGGCCCAGGCCCATGCCGTCCTTGACGGTCGTGACTACGTGGTGCCCGACGACATCGCGCGTCTGACGAGCCCGGTGTTCGCGCATCGGTTGGTGCTGCGCGACCCCGGCCGGCTCGCCGACGCGCGTGCGCTCGTCCACACGATTCTCACGTCGGTCCCCATGCCACGACCGTGAGCCGCGGCGGCGGGGTTCCCCGCCCGATCATCGTTCCGAAAGCCGCGGTGATCCTGGAGCTCCTCGGTCTCGCGCTCTTCATCATCGCTCGCACCACCGGGGCCGGATGGAACATCGTGCTGCTGTGCGGGATCATCGCCGTGGTGATGACGGGCTCGGTCCTCCCGGCATTCGTCCTCGCCCGAGTGGAGATCACGGCCCACGCGCCGGCCGATGCCACTGTCGGCCGGCCGTTTCCGATCGAACTGAATGTGCGCGGTCATCGGGTCAAGCTGCGAGTAATGACCGGGACGTCCGAGTGGGTGAGGATCGAGGGCCCCAGCACCGGCAGCATCCTTGTCACGCCCGACCGACGCGGCGTTCTCAGCACGGTGCGGGTCGAGATCGTGACCGCGGCGCCGCTCGGACTCGCGCGTTGGCAACGGCGGGTGCGCGTTCGGTTACCCGTCCCGGTAGAGGTCGCGCCTCGGCGCGAACCGACGGCGTGTCCCATCACCATCGGTGACGCCAACGCAGCGTCCGAGACCACCACCAACGCCACGGGGGGTGACGACGTCACGCGCGGCGTACGCGAGTACGTGGACGGTGATCCGATTCGATCGGTCCACTGGCCGGCGACCGCGCGTACCGGCACCATCATGATTCGCGAACTCGAAGGACCCCGGCGACCGCAGGTGGTCATCGTCGCCGACATGCGCGGGCCCGATCCCGAGGGGGTGGCGTCACGCGCCGCGGGCATGGCGGACGACGCACTGCGCCAAGGTGCGCGCGTGCATCTCGCCACTGCCGAGGTCGGCGGGCCCCACCTCGGCGAAGTCCCCACCCCGCTGCACGTGGGCCGCCGCTTGGCGCGTGCCGTCGTCGGCCCGCCGGCCATCGGATCGTTTCCTGCGGACGCCTCGGTGCATCACCTCGGTGGTGGCGGGCACCGATGAACGAGTTCGAGGACGTCCCCCTGCTCCGGGTCAGCGTCTGCGTGGCCGTCATGACCGCCGCGATCGCCGCGCTCATGGAGGGCGCGGGTGCGGGAGTGCTCTGGGCCGCGGTGATCGTGGGCTTCCCCGTCACGTTCTGGGTCGGCTATCTCGTACGCAAAACCCGGCCCATCGTGCTTCGCCTCGCGCAATCGGCCGCGGCCATCGGGATCCTCATGGTCTTCGTCGCGCGCATCGGACAGGTCACCGATCTTGCGGCGCTCCAGATCCCGCTCGCGCAGTCGTTCCTGTGGCTCCTCTTGCTGCACGCGCTCGACACGCCCAACCGGCGGGGCCTGCTCGTACTGCTCGTCGCGAGCCTCGTGCTCGTCTCACTCGCCGGCGTCCTCTCGATCTCGATGTCCATCGCGCCCTGGCTACTGATCTGGGCCTTCAGCGCGCTCGTGAGCCTCGTGCTCGCGTACCGCGCCGAGCTCGAGGAACTGCCGACGTTGGATCGCGATCGTGCCGCGCGGAGCTTCGATCGATCAACGGTGCTGGTGCCGCTCGCAGTGCTCGCGAGCGTGCTCGCCGTCGGCTTCGGCGTCTTCATGGTGGTCCCCGTCGCCGGGACGAACCGTGCCCTCACCTTCCCGGCCACTCTGCCGGACAACACGCCCGTGCGGTCCAACGGTGGACTGACCAATCCGTCCCTCGGCGCAGCCGATCCGAACCAGACGTCGACGGGTTCGGAGACCAAAGGCGGGCGCGCATCGTTCGGGTACTTCGGTTTCTCCAACCGACTGGACACCTCAGTGCGCGGCCGTCCGGACAACACGCTCGTCATGCGGGTGCGCGCGAGCTCGCCCGACTTCTGGCGCGCGCAGACCTTCGACCAGTGGGACGGCCGGGTCTGGCATCTCTCCAAGGACCGGCCCAGCCTGATCTCGGGAGATCAGCCCATCCCGATCCCACGAGTGCCGAGCGACGGACCCGTACAAGTGGCCGTCGACACCGACGAACTCACCCAGACCTATTACCTCGAGACCAGCGGACCGAACTCGATCTTCGCGGCCAATCGCGCGACCAAGGTGTACTTCCCTGAGCGTTCGATCTTCCAGAACGCCGACGGAACGCTGCGCGCCGGTGTTCGTCTCGATGCCGGCGCGGTCTACACCGTGGTGAGCGAACGCGCCCTCGTCACGGCCGAGATCCTGCGCACCAATACCGCGACCGCGACCCCGCCCGACATCACCGCGCAATACGCGCAGCTGCCGGTGACGACCCAACGCGTCCGCGACCTCGCGCATCAGATCACTGCGAACGCGCCCACGGCGTACGACAAGGTGCGCGCCCTCGAAGACTGGTTCGGCACCCACACCCAGTACTCGTTGAACATCCCGGCGCTTCCGAAGGGCAAGGACGCCGTCGACCAATACCTCTTCGTCGACCGGCGCGGATTCTGTGAACAGATCGGGACCAGCCTCGTGGTGATGCTGCGCGAACTCGGTATCCCGGCGCGGCTCGCGGTGGGTTTCGCACCCGGCGAACGCAACCCGTTCACCGGTCTGTACGAGGTCAAGGCGAGCGACGCCCACTCGTGGGCCGAGGTGTACTTCCCCGGAGTCGGCTGGCAGGGCTTCGATCCCACCGCGCACGTCCCCCTCGCCGGCGATTCGGGCATCGACGCGGCCGGGGCCGGTGCGCTCGACTATCTCAGTGCCCGACTGCACATCCCGACGGCCGCGCTCGCGGTCACGGCGCTGCTCGGTGTGCTCGTCGGTCTCGTTTTCGCGATCCGTGGGGTCCGGCGGCGGCCGCGCAAGATCGCGATCTCGAGGTCGTGGGCGTCGACCCGGCTCGCCCGACTCGAGAAACTCGGCGAGCAACGCGGTCGCCCCCGCGCACCGAGCGAATCGACGCCCACGTTCGTTCGCGCACTCGCCACGATCAGCCACGGACGTGAGGAAGACTTCGAGCGCGTCGGCACGACCATCGACGCCGCGATGTTTGCCCCTGCCCCACCTGACGCGCCCGCTCGTCAGGCGGTCGACGAGCTGCTCGCAACCATCGAGGCCGAGTGGACGCGCCACGGTCACCCCGAAGATCTCGTCCCGAGCCGCTGAATCGGCCAGACCCGGGAACTCCGGGCCGTTTTCGATCGTCGTACCGTCGACTGAATGGAGAATCCATGAGCGACGTGGACGAAACACCGACCACCGAAACCAGCGAGACCGCGACCCGATCCACGCGCGGGCCATCGCGGATGATCGCAGTTCTCGCAGCGACGGTCCTCACCGCTGGTGCCATCGCGTACGTCGCCGGTCGGGCCGATGACACCCCCGGCCCGCTCCCCAAACTGGCCCTGACCGCAGGCGCCGGCGGAGGCGCAGCAGCGTCTCTCAGCGAGGACACGAGTGCCCGGAGCTCACTGGCCATCAACATCAACGTCCGCTACCTCATGGCCGGGACGCTGCCCGATCTCGCCTCCCAAGCACCGGTGTCCCGGCTGGTCTGGCCTCGCGTCGATGCGAGCACGGTCCAGTCGTGGGCCAAGACGTTGAACGTGGGTGGCACCGACCCCGTCAACGAAGGCGCCGCTCGCGGCTGGACCGTGACCGGGCCCAACGGGATGCTCAACGTCGGCCAGAACGCCAGCATGGCGTACTTCAACTACCAGTCCGGCCGCTTCACGGGCGGGAGTGGATCCTCCCCCGGCGCGGAACCGCAACCCGACGTGTCCAAGGGTTCCGATTCCGGGAGTGGGACGAGTCCCGATCCCGGCATCGATCCCGGGACCGTCGTCCCGTTCGCGCCGATCACCTCTGACGGTGGACCATCGACGGTCGCCGAGCCGCCCCTACCCCAGGACCTCCCCTCGGCAGCCGATGCGCGAACACAAGGTGAGCAACTCCTGCGGGAACTCGGTGTGCTCGACGGCGCTTGGGAGTTCGAGGTCAGCGACGGCGGTTCGGTCGGCATCGCTTCGAGCGCCTGCGCCCCGCAGGAGTCCTGCGCCCCGCCGCCAACCCAGACGTTCGTGATGAGCCGAATGGTGGTTGCCCATCGCGTGATCGACGGGCGCCGCGTGGACGGGCTCGAGTGGACGGTCGACATCGGCGACCATGGTGCGGTCACCAGTGTGTCAGGCACCCTCGCCCAGATCGAGGCGGTCGGCGACTATCCACTCCGTCCCACGAGCGCAGCGCTCGACGAGATCAAGAGTGGACGCGGATCGGGATTCCCCGTTCCTCTCGGTGCGCCCGAGGCGCGCTCCGCAATTGGTGTCCCGGAGTGCGGACCCGCCGTCGACTGCGCGGCACCGGTCCCCGATTGCCCCGACACCTGTCCGGCACGCGAGGTGACGATCACGATCACCGATGTTGTCCTCGCTTCCCAGCTGTGGTTCGGTTCCGACGCGACCGAGCCGGCGGCCTACCTCGTACCGATGTACCGCTTCATTGGGCACGATGACACCGGCGCCGAGTGGAGTGCCGACGCGCTCGCGCTCGAGGACAACCAGTTGACGACACCGGCCACACCGGCCACGCCGGAGCCGTTTCCGATTCCCGCGCCGGCCGAGCCGCCGACTGGCGCGCCGGGTATCGAGCCCGGAACGAAGCCCGGGTCCGAACCGCGCCCGTAGGCGCGGCACTCGCTCAGGCGACGGGTACACCTTCGAAGATCGCGACCTTCACCCCGCGCCGGGCCAACTCGGTCAAGAACCCACGCGGTTCGACCACGCCTCCGAGTCCCCGAGCGCCCGGAGTCGAGCGCACCACGCCCGGTAACGCACCGGCGAGGGCTGCGGTCGTGAGTGCGAGCACCGTGCCCGTCGCGGTCGCGGTCCGATCGATCGCGCCGTAGACCACCGGCTCGCGCACTGCACCGCGGCGACCCCAGACCTCAACGCGGAGCGCCCCCCATTCGTTCATCGGGTCGTTGCGGCGCGGCCAGGAGCGGGTGGGCCTCTCAGCGCGTCCGAAGCGGATGGTGGCGCGGGCCAGATTCGGCACTGCGTCCGACAGCAACTCGAGCCCGTTGCTCACCGGTTCACACGGCCGCGCGTCGACCGGATTGGGGAACCAGACCAACTCTTCACCACCACGCTTCCGCAACTCCACCACTTCGCCATCACGCAGTTCGGCGCCGCGATCCAAGAGCGCCACTCGCACGGAACTCGCGCTGGCCTCACCGGCCGCACCCCACCGCGCCACGTTCACCTCGTCGACGGTGTCGAAGGACTCGGCGGCGTGGCGTACCAAGACGTCGGCGAGGCCCGGGGCCAGACCGGCACCGATCACTATCGCAACACCGTTCTCCCGTGCCGGGGCGTCGAGTTCCAAGAGTTCTTGGATCGTTGCGGTGTCGTCACTCGCGGAGACGCACGGGACACTGGCATCGAGCGCGCATCGCGCAATTGCAATGTCGTCGCCGGCCGGCACTGCGCAGGCCACGGCGTCGACACCAGCCGGAAGTGCCATCCGGGGCTGCCAATCCACGATCTCGGCGGCGTCACCCATCGCTCCGCCCACTTCGGCGGCGCGCGCCGGCCGCGCGTCGGCGATCAGCAACCGGTCCACGCCAGGCGTCTCCACCAACTGACGAGCGGCGCGGGCGCCGACCGCACCGGCGCCGACGAGCAGGACGGTGTTCACCGGAAGTCGGGTGCTTCCAGTTCGCGCCAACCACCGTTCGTCGGCGGGACCCCGCCCTTGCCGCGCACCTTCATGAGTGCACCCGCGACCGCCGCGACGCCCACCACGATCAATCCCCGTCGAAACGCCCGCATGGTCGGGAGCATACCGATGACCGACAAAAGAACGAGAGTGCCGGTTTCCCGCCGTTCGGCACGGGGCAAAACCCAGTCATGGAAATCATCATCATTGCCATCATCGTCGCCGTGATCGTCTTGATCCTTGCTGTCGTCGTCGCCAAACGGCGTGGCGAGGTCCGGAAGGACGAACATCGCCAAGTTGCCCAGGACCACCGAGATCTGGCGAAAGTCAGCGAGCTCGAGGCCGATCGGCGCACCGCCGAGGCTGAGGAGCGAGCTGCTCGCGCCAAGCGCGAGACCATCGCCGCTGAACAGGAGCAGATGGCCGCAGCGAGCCATCGAGCCGCTGCTGATGATCTCAACGCTCAAGCCGACAAAATCGACCCCGACGCCTAAGCGGGTGCGCGGATAGGTGCCTCGCGCGCAGCCGATTTCCGCTCGCCGGTGGCCCGAGCGGCCCGTGAACGGAGTGAACATGAGCGGGTGACCGGTTCGGTAGTTCGACGACGCTTGGACCTTTCCGCGCGGGTCCCGGAGGGCGTCGGTCAACTCCGCAGCGCGCGCAGCACATCTCTTCGGGTCAACGGACCGCGCGAGCGCCATGGATCGACCAATCCCGAAGCATGAAGATCCATCGCAGCCGGTTTCGCGGTCGTGAGCGGATCGCGCGGCGCGCAGTACTCGCCGGCCGGATCGAGTCCCAGGAGGCCCGCGGCGTTCAATCCGAACACCTTTCGTTTCCGCTCGTCGGTCAACGCCGGGTAGTGATAACGGTCCTGGAACTCAGCGGTGATCTCGAAGGCACGGAACGCCATGATCTGGGGCTGCGGAGACCCGTACCAAATGGCGTCCGTCCCCCACAGCACTCGGTCCTCGCCCACGCGGCTGAGCAACTTGCCCAGTACGTGCGCGGCTTGATCGGGGCTGGACAACACCTCACGCCACGTCGTGCCGAGCTCGCACCACACATTCGAGTTCGGAGGCACACCGTGCCGATCGAGCGCGGCGATCAGAGCATTGGTCCCTCGAGTCGCGTTGGCCGGGTCGTAAGGGCCTTCGTGGATCTCGCGCTCGAAGGCGGAATGGAACACCACGAACTGCAGGTCCGGAAATAACTTCGCCGCCGCAACGAGATCCTCCGGGCTGTTGTGCGAAAGATCGAACCGCTGGAGTGGCAACCCCTTGTGGGCGGCGAAGACCTTGACCCCGAGGTCGTGCGCCTGTTGCAACATGGGCAACCCGAAATCGGGATCGGTGAGGGCGTACCCCTGCCCGTTCGGTCCCCACGCGGTGTACGCCTTGAACGACGCGACTCGCCCGCCCGCAACCTGCGCGCGCATGGTGTCGAGGGTTGCGCCCACCGGCCCGAAGTTCGGAGCGAGCACACTCTGGGAGAGCACGCGGTGCACGCCGCCGAGGGCGAGATCCTGGGCGAAGTCCGACGTTCCAACTGCATCACCGAATGGCATGGGCGCGTCCGCCGGGCCCGAGTTGGGGACGTCGGTCAGCATCGCGACCGTCGTGTCGCTCGCAAGGAACAGGTCGTGGACGTAGTGCGCTCGATCAAGGCACTCGAACTCGTCGGGCGCGTCACAACCGGCCGGGACCAGGTTGCGGATCATGCTGACGGTGCCCGGCGCGTTCTGTCGCCACGAACCGGCGGGCATCACATGATGGGTGTGCATGTCGATGATCAGTTCCCCGCCACTTCCGAGCACGGATTCACACGCCGGCGCGTCGGAAGGTTCGGGGACGACATACCGACCACCACGGGTCGTCGAGGTCGTGGAACCGGTGAGGCCGTGGCGCGCCGCGCGGTCGCTGGCGCACGCGTCGAACACGGCGAGGCTCAGGGCGACCCCACTCGCCGACTGGAGGAACCGTCGCCGTGACGTCCCCGCCGCTCGGGCGAGATCGTCGCTGCGGCTGATCAGCTCATCGACGATGGCCGCATCGCGCCGTGACGGGGGCCGGGGCAGGAACTCACCATTGCTCACCTCGCCCGGCAGGATCGGGAGCGGAGGTTCGGCCCGCTCGAGATCACGCCGTCGTCGCATCGAGAACATCACGAGGAAAGTACCGCCGCCGGCGTGCGAAGGTTCCCGGAACCAAATTTGTCCGACCAACGTACGAACTCGGTAACCACGATGAGCACCTCCGACGACGAGCTGGTTGACCGGGCCCGAGCCGGCGACCACGACGCCTTCTGCACGCTCTTGGAGCGGCATCGGAGTGTCGCGCTCCGGGTGGGGTACACGATTGCCGGTGACGAGGCCGAGGATGCGGTGCAAGAGGCGATGATCAAGGCGTTCCGACATCTCGACCGATTTCGCGCCGGGGAGCCATTTCGCCCCTGGCTCCTCGCGATCGTGGCCAACGAAGCTCGGAATCGTCGACGGGTACACGGGCGCCACCGAGCCCTCGACCTTCGGATCACGAGCAACTCGATCGCCGGCACCGCTGAGATCTCCGCAGAGGATGCGGCACTCGCACACGGTCAACACGCACGGCTGTTGGTGGCCGTGACCGCGCTACCGGATCGCGATCGCGAGATTGTCGCCCTTCGTTACTTCGCGGGCTTGAGCGAGGCCGAGACCTCGTACGCGCTCGATTGCCCGATCGGCACGGTGAAGTCACGACTCTCGCGTGCGCTCGGACGGTTGCGTTTCGCCCTGGCCGCGGAGGCCGTGACATGACCGACGCCACGAGCGGAATGACGGAACTCGAAGCGAGTCTCACTGCGCTCGGCGGTGCCCTCGATTACCCGCAGGGCAACGATCTCATCGCAAACGTGTCGGCGGATCTCACTGGTCGCGGCCTCGCCAGTTCCGCCGCCGCCGGTCCCGCGCTCGCCAATCGCGATGAGGTGGCGCCGCTCCGACGGTCGCGCGGGTCACGGCGCGTGGTCGCAGCGCTCGCAGCCGCCGCGGCCGTGCTTGGGATCCTTGCGATCCCATCGAGCCGCGGCGCCATTGCGAATCTTTTCCGTAGTGGCGGCGTCGAACTCCGAGATGCCAAGGACTTCGGTCGTCCCAAGGTGGACGTGACGACCACCACCACGACAACCGCGGCCGGGCGCAGCCCGGTGGAAGACGCGCAACGCGCCGTCGAGTTCCCCGTTCGGCTTCCCCAACTCGTTCCGGCGCGCTCCCCGAGCGTGACCGTCGATCAATCGGTTCCCGGTGGGTTGGTCGCCTTCGACTACGGCGAGTTCCGCGTGGTGGAGGTGGCGGCAGGGACCAGCCCGCCGGTCATCGCCAAGGGCCTGGAACCGAAGACCCGGATCCAGGCGATCACGGTCGGCGGCGCGCCCGGTGTTTGGATCACCGGAACTCATCATTTCGTTGCGTACCTCGACCGGGACGGCAACATCCGCCGAGACACTGTCCGTAAAGAAGGCCACGTGTTGCTCTGGACGAATCGGGGCGTGACGTTCCGCGTCGAAGGATTCCATCAGCTCGCCGACGCTCAACAAGTCGCCGACTCCATACCCTGAGTCTGGGACCGACGCGGGAACCTGATCGCGAGATCGCGCGTACCACCGGCATGGGCTCGTACCGAATCACTGCCGTCACTCTGATGTTCATCCTCGGCACCGCGGCGTGCGGCAGTGCCGGCGGTGCCGGTACCGCAGGAGAGTCGACCTCTCCGAAGGCGATCACCAGCGTGCCGACAATCGCGCTCATCCAGACGGCGACCGGGATCGCCGCGGTGACCGGTGGTACCGACCACATCGTGTGGTCGGCAATCGGGGCCGTGGCCGCTCCGGACGGGTCCGCCGTCTTCACGATGGACACCGACGGACTCCTCGCCGAACTCGATCCCCACACCGGCGAGCCACTGCACTCCTGGCTGGTACCGCTCGGCGTCTCACCGGTCGTCGTCTCACCGGACGGGGCCGTCGTCGCCCTCAGTGATCGACCCACCGCATACGACTCCGAATCCCAGCCGCGACCGAGGACCCACGTCGTTGTAATCAGCGGGACCAATGGAGCGATCTCCCACGATCTCGATCTCACCGGTGACGTGGAACCTGAGGCGTTCTCGATCGATCACAACTCCCTCTACGCGCTCGACTACCGCGGTGACCACTACCGCGTTCAGACCCTTGAGCTCGCGAGCGGCGAACGGTCGGATCTCATCGACCGGGACAAGGAACCCGCGGACGACATGCGAGGACGAGCCGTGCATGGTCTGTTGAGTTCGGATCGTTCGCAACTTGCGACCCTCTACATCAACCCGGAGAACCTCGTGGAGCCGGCGTTCGTCCACGTCCTGGACTTGAACGGTTCCAGTTACTGCGTGCACCTTCCCGACGCGTTCGCACAAGGTCCCGCGCGGAGTCAATCCATCGAACGGACCGATGACGACGAAGTGGTCGTACGAAATCCAGCTCTTGACCGCAGCGCCCGGTTCAGCCTGACGGCCATCCGCGCCGGCGAGAGTGTGCAGGTCGGGACCGGACCATCAGTGGGCACCGCGCCCGATGCTCCCTACCGCGCGGTCGATGGCTTTCAGGCCCTCGTCGCGGTGCTTCCCCTCGCCTGAATCGCGCCGTCCCGACGCTTGGGGATCGCGAGTTCGCCCACTCGCCGTCCAGCGTGCCGAGACGGGTCGTTCGGTCTAGCCTGCCGACGACCGGCGAAGCGATGGTGCAGGGGGTCGCATGGCAAGCATCCGCGATCGGTCGTTCGTGCGCTGGCTCGCAGTTATCGCGGGTTCAGCATTGGCATTCCGTGTGGCTGCTGCTTTCTGGTACGACGACCACACCGGGGTCGGCTTCGACGGAGCGTGGTATCTCGAAATCGCTCGGTTCGTTGCGAGGGGGATCGGCTTTCGAGAGCCGACCTTCTATCTGATTCTCCACCGGAAGGTCGCGACCGCGGCCCATCCACCGCTGTACCCACTCTTCCTGAGCGTGGTCGACTTTCTCGGACTGCACACGGTGCTGGCTCACCGACTCTGGTCGTGCGTTCCCGGGACTCTTACCGTGGTGTTCGTCGGGATCACCGCTCGAGATCTTGCGGGTCGTCGCGCCGGACTCATCGCCGCCGGATGCGCGGCGATATCAATCTCGCTCGTAGCCCAAGACGTGATCCTCTGGTCAGGAGGGTTCTTCGGGATGACGATCACCTTGGTCGTCCTGCTCTCGTATCGGTACCTCAAGCGCCCTCGTCCAATCGGAGCCCTGCTGGTCACGGCCGCAATCTCCGTGAGCGTTCTCACCCGCGCCGAGAGCGCGCTGCTCTATCTCATCCTGATCGTCCCGCTCGTCGCCGTCACGGTGAAGTCCGTTCGAGCACGGGCACGCGTCCTGTTCGCATCCGCACTCACCGCCGCAATAATCCTGGCACCATGGACCATCTACAACGCGGGCCGCTTCGACCATCCCGTCGTGTTGTCCACTGGCCTCGGCGGTCTCCTGGCGCATAGCAATTGCCCCGCCGCCTACGACGGACCATTGATCGGCAGCTGGGTCGGCGGTTGTGCCAAGGGTTTGCCGCGCCAACTGCCGAGCGACGAGTCGACGGCCGACCTGCTCTTACGCAAGGCGGCATTTCAGTACGCCGGTGATCATCTCGACCGACTGCCTGTAGTGGTGCCGGTTCGATTGCTGCGGACCTTCGGGGTCTGGAATGCGCGGTATCAGTTCCGCCACGATCTCTACCTCGACGCCGCGAACCTGCGGTGGGTCTCCAACATCGCAGTCGCCCAGTACTGGGTTTACATCGCGCTCGGGGCGGTCGGCTTCGTTGCGCTTCGCCGACGCCGGCAGTCGCTGCTACCGATTATCGCCCCCGTCATCACCGTCGTCGCCATCACGATCACCGGTCACGGAGCGCTCCGCTTCCGCATCGGGTTCGACGCCGTCCTACCTATCCTTGTCGGCGTCGGAGTCGTCACCCTGCTCGACCGGCGGCGCAGCGGTCATCCAGCGGGAGTGCCCGGCTTGTTGACCAGGAGAGCCAACCCCACTTCGGAGGCGCCAGGTCGTCGGGCGCTGATGCAGATAGCGGAGATACGCCGTCGCTCATCCTGAGCACGGCTTCCCTCCCGAGCAAGTGAGCTGCCCTGGGGAATCGCGGGTGGGGCTAGTAAGAATCGAACTTACGACCTCGTCCTTATCAGGGACGCGCTCTAACCGACTGAGCTATAGCCCCGCGAAGCGATGGGACATTACCAAC